>CAZJYL010000225.1:0-4459 GCA_964550265.1 uncultured Bacteroidaceae bacterium | reverse complement strand
TGCTTATGGAAACAACAACGGGATTTAAACGCTGCGCTTCGGCATCATCAGAATTATATTCATTGTCGCCCATTAGCATGTCATAGTCGGAATTTGTAATACCGTTTTTATTATTAACATATTCCAGGTGCAATTCTATTGGTAATTTAGACAGATTACCGCCGTTGAATTCAGTTATGTATCCGCCGTAATCCCAACCAAAGCCTAAAAAGATGAAAGGAGTGCCGTTAAGGTCCTGTAATTCTTTTAATGTTGTGCCTAACATAATATTATAAGAGGTTTTCCAGTGAGAAAAAGCAATATATTTTTCTTCGGTTTCATCATACATAGCTTTAAGTGTAACCTTTTTAACACCTTCTTTGGTTTTGGAGTTTTTCCATATTATTTCAACCTGATCGCATGTTCCTTTGTATAAAAGCGTGGACATGGATTTAAAACCTTCTGCTAAAAAAACAGTGTCCCAAACCACATTTTCGGCGCCAAATCTTTCAATTAGTTCGGCTTCGTTTTTTATTGATAAAAGCTTGTCTAAGGTATCGGTGGGATTAAATGCTTTCGTTTCTTCGTTTTTATTGCCCTTGCCCCCACATGCAGAAATGATAAATACAAGCAATAAAATAAAAATATATCTCATGTTTTTTTATTACAAAAATACAAAATGATTGAATGAAAAATACTCAATTAAAAATAAGATTATTACATTTGTTTATATAGGTAATAGCCTATAATTTTACCAATATCCATACTAATTATCGTCAAGCTCATTAAAATCAAAATGTTTTTGCCGCTGCGGCAGCCCAAAATTGTATCTGATATTAATTCCTATTCTTTGGCTGTCGAAACTCCTTTCGCCGGATGATGGAAATAGTCCCTGATTCAGAACAAATGCAGTATTCATTGTACCCAGTATGTCGCGGGCATTAAGTGTTATAATTAATTTTTGATTTAAAAAAGTTTGAGTCAGACCGCAATTAAGCGCACCAAAATTTTTTAATTCATAAAAGCCTCGCAACCCATTGGTCATTAAAAATCCGCTGAATGAAAGCTTTGTATGTTTTGATAGTTTAAGCGAATGAAACGAAAAAAATCTCCAGCTTCCTTTTTTTAAATTTAGAGGCGTGTTTTGATAATAGCCATTATAGTTGTTGTGGTTGTACTGGGCTCCGATGGCAAAAAAATATCTTCCGCCCGGCGGTATCCCAATCATTCCCCTTATGTATTTTTCTATGTTTTTTCCGATATTGTCATAAGTCATTAATGCTATTCCGTTTTCAATTGTGTCGTTGTAGGTTACTTCTGAAAATATATCATTAGTACGATTTATTCCCAATGCAAAAACGGGCATGTCTTCGTAGCTTATGTTAAATTCAAAGTTATTTGTAAACTGTGGCTTTAAGTTTGGATTACCCGCTTCGTAAAAATATGTATCCATTTGTTTGTGCGATGGATTTAATTGTGCATAAGAAGGGCGCATAATGGTTTTGCGATATATAATAAATGCCCTTAAGTTGATTGGGATAATGTTTTTTAATAATGTAGGTAAATCCTGACTTAAATAAACATAAGGGAAAAAATCGCCGCGATTGACCAAAAAACTGGTATCATTCGGTAATAGCTGATGCCCGTTCATATATGTGTATTCAAAGCGACATCCGGTTTTAAGAACCAAACCCTCGTAAAAAGTTTTTGATGTTTGCGCGTAAGCCGCAAATACTCCTTCCCTGAAGTTATATGAGTTATTTCGTTTTATATCGTTTGTTTGAATGTTATTGCTTATGAAATAATAATTTGTTTCGCTGCCGTAGGTTTGAAAGGAACCTTTAATTCCGGTCTCAGCCTTGATTTTATTTATAATTCTAAAAGATATATCGCTTTGAAGCTGAATGGCATTCCGATTCTGAAAATTATTCATTTGTCTGGAAAATGACGTATCAAAAGGAATTATGAAATCGGTGGTGTAAAGCTGTTCGGCGGAATTCTTGCTGAAATCAAATCCAAGCAGTGTAGTCCAGTTTAAATCGTTAGAATCGTTTTTTAAAATCAGACTGATATCTTGTGCCAGATTATATTGCGTACCTTTTGTTTTAACCATATCATTATTTTCAACGATATGCTCATCCAATAATCCCGAAAAGTAATTATTGTTGTTTCCTGTTGATTTATTGTCGGTTAAACCAAAGCGGCCATCGTAGGACAGCGCAATGGTGCTGTCGATATCCCACGTAATGCCATACCCAATAAATGAATTATTGGATGTTTTGCGCGTTTTTGATTTTTGATTCAACGCGGTATCAGACGTCAAATTTCTTTTCACCTGCATTTCATCCATCTGGTCATTGCGGTTAAAACCCACATTTAAATACATGGATGTTTTATCTCCTCCGTTGTTAAAGCTGATTCCAAGAGTACGGTTACCGTAAATTTTCTGATTCATCCCTGCGTTTATATTGCCAAATCGGCCTATCTTAAGACCTTTTTTAAGAACTACATTTACAATCCCTCCGGAACTGGCAGCATCGTATTTTGTTGAAGGAGTACGCAATATTTCTATACGTTCAATACTGCCGGGAGGTAAATTCCGCAGCAAATTCATTATGTCCTGTGTGCTTATTTTTTGTTCGCGCCCATTTATATATATAGTGGCCGGAGCGCTTGCGGAAAGGAAAATACCCGCATCGTAATCCACATATATGCCCGGGGTGGCTTCTATTACTTCCAGCGTGTTTGTGCTTATGCCGATCATTGGAGTTGGGTCCACAACCATTTTATCTTCTTCCTGGCGTATAAAAGGGCGGTTGGCCGAAATGGTGACTTCGTTTAGCGAAAGAGAGTTTTCTTCCAAAACAAATGAAAAGGTTTTGTTTTGGCGATTTATTGCTATGGTTTTTTCGGCATTAATAAATCCGATATATGAAATGCTTACATTATACAAACTGCCCGGAATATTTTTAAAAACTGCAGTACCGTATAAATCGGCAGCTGCCATAAATATTATTGAGGAATCTTTTGAATCAATAAGCTTAACAGTGGCACCTATCAGTGGCTCCTTGTTTTTGTTTTTTACTTGAATTGTAACATCCTGCGATTTTGCATAAACAAAAAAGATTACAAGCATTAAGGACATTAAAACTGATTTTATGCCGTATTGACGCATAAATAATTGAATATTACTGCAAAAATAACTTAATATTTAAAAAAACATGCCTCTAAAACGACAATTTTAAATTAGTCCACAGCTGATTGCGCATTTCAAGCCATTTTGCTGCCGATGAATAATATAAATCAGCGGTATATTGTGTCAGATACTCGCGGCATTTCTGCGTTGGATTACCGGCTGCAGCATTGTTCCGATCTTCTTTCAGCAATTCCGAGGCGCGTTTTTCGATATCTGCCATTTCAGTAAATGCTTTGTCTTCGTATTGCATCAATGCCGGCTCAATCAGTTTGCGTCCATCGCCCCAACGCACAGTTGCCAGTCGGTTGGCCTGTCGATATTGCCAGTGGGCTGATTGTTCGTTGAATTCAAATTGTCCGGAATAGTTGAATGATTGTGGCAAAGAGAGAGTGCCCGCAAATATCGGAATGCGCGGGCTTTCAGCGGGATTATCAAACGAGAACCAGCAGATACCGCCGATTTCGTCAGGGAGCCAGTCGCGGCACTGACCCACAAAGCTGTAAGAACACCATGCAACAGCACAGGTACGCTGGAATTTTACTGAATTCTCATTTTGATAATTAAGCATATTTATCATGTTGCGCATCATCCACGGATTTGCATAAGGCGATTTTATTGTGTCATTAATTGTTTCCCCGTCTTTGTTTGTTCTTGTGTTGACGAAATTTAGATTTTGCGTCATATCCCATTCTGTGCCTTCATAAGTGGAGCGCAGCAATGCCATGACATCGCGGACCGAAACTTTTTTGTCGGGCTTCACCGAAAACGGAAGTTCTTCTGCATTGTAATCAAGTTTTGCAGAAGGCGCTAATGTGGATAAAATAAAAAACTCGCGTATCTGAAACGGCTTCTCTCCGCTATAGGCCTTCCAGAATTTAAAGGTTTCCTTACCATCCCAAAAACCCATTTTTTTTGCAACACTGAACACATTATCCGAAGCCATATAATAGTCTTTGTTTTTCAAATCCAATTCTCCAATACGGCTGATATTGGCCGATACTCCCACATGGTCATCCGGAATGCGTTGTGCTGCCCAAACGGCTCCTGTTCTGTCAGGTCCTTCTCCAAAAATTTCAAGTACCCACACTTCTTTTTTATCGGCAATGGTTAAGCACTCACCTGCATCGGCATAGCCGTATTCTTTTACCAGTTCGCCTATAAGTTTTATGGCTTCTCTGGCTGTGCTGCAACGTTGAAGAACTATGGCTTCGAGATTCTCAATCTTAAAAAGACCTTTATTGTTTTTCAATTCATCGCGGCCCGAAATGGTACTTTCTCCAATAA
>CAZJYL010000224.1:0-4496 GCA_964550265.1 uncultured Bacteroidaceae bacterium | reverse complement strand
GCGCGTGACTGTGCATTGGTTCTGTACAAAACGGCAATATCTCTGTTATTCAGATGATATGTCATTCTGCTGTGGAAAATAGAATTTGCAACCAGCAAAGCTTCATCAACATCGTTGGATGCCTTTATCAGCGAAATGGATTCTCCGGTGTCATTGCCTGTCCAAACCATTTTATGAAGCTGCGAACGATTGTGCTTAATCACGGAATTGGCTGCTGAAACTATAGTTTTGGTGGAACGATAATTTTGTTCAAGTTTAAATGTTTTTACCGTAGGATAATCGGTGTTGAAATTCAAAATATTCTGAATATTGGCTCCTCGGAAACCATAAATGCTTTGGGCATCGTCACCTACAACGCAAATATTTTGCTTTAATGCAGCCAGTCGCTTCAAAATTAAATATTGTGCATAATTTGTATCCTGATATTCATCTACCAGAATATACAAAAATCTTTCTTGATATTTCCTGAGCACTTCGGGATGAGTATGCAACAATAAATTTGTATTGTACAACAAATCATCAAAATCCATTGCTGCCGAACGCTTGCACCTGTTCCAATACTCACTGTATATGTCCGATATCAGGGATTTCTTTGCGATTTTATCCTGATACTGAATGTCAGCATCGTTTTTATACTGTTCCGGATTTATCAAATTCATTTTTGCCGACGAAATTCTGCTGAGCAAATATCCCGGATTATAGGTTTTATCATCTATTTTAAAATCTCTTACAATAGCTTTGAGCACGCTTTTGGAATCATCGGTGTCATATATGGTAAAATCGCTTGGGTAGCCAATTTTTTCGCTTTCGATTTTCAGAATTCGAGCAAAAACCGAATGAAAAGTACCCATCCACAATGAGTGAGCCTGTGTGTTGCCCACAAGGTTAAATACACGTTCTTTCATTTCACGTGCAGCCTTGTTGGTAAAAGTTAAAGCTAAAATATTTTGAGGCAAAACGCCACTCTGCATTAAATAAGCAATACGATAAGTAAGGACGCGGGTTTTGCCCGAACCGGCTCCTGCAAGAACCATTACAGGTCCTTCGGTGCAGGTTACTGCATCGCGCTGAACATCATTAAGGTTGTTTAAAAAAGATGGAAACATATTGCAACTATGCAAAATTACATTGAATAAATGAAAATATCAAACAAATATATTGATGAGACATTATGAATTATAGTGTGTTCTATTTATCTACAAATTATCTACAAAGAGAAAAGACCTGCATTATTAATATGCATTTGCAAAATATAGAAATTATAATAGATGAAAAATGCTGTTACTTAATATATTCAATAACTTAACGTACCAATCTAAACATTTTTCTCCATCTTATTTTCCCGGTTGTAAGAGTACGGTCTTTATCTAAACTAAGCCATACAAAAGCAGCTTTCCCAACAATGTGGTCTTCGGGAACAAAGCCCCAGTAACGTCCGTCCGCCGAATTATGTCTGTTGTCACCCATCATGAAATAATAGTCCATTTTGAATGTATAGGTGCTGGCTTCAGATCCGTTTATAAAAACCTTTCCGTTTTTAACCTCAAGTGTATTGCCCTCATAAATGCTAATTATACGGGAATACAAAACATAATTTATCGTGTCTATGCTAACAGTTTGTCCTTTTCGGGGAACTTGCAGCGGTCCGAAATTATCACGATTCCATGCATAATTCGGGCTATGAGGAAATATAGTGGGATCCCACATCGTATCGTTCATTACTTCGGGAACTGTATCAAGCATATTGCCGAATCTTTTATTGAACTCTCGCAGCATGTCAAATGTCATTGGCAACACCATTACATTGGATGGCAAATTGGTATATCTAACAAGATCGTTTGATGCTTTAATGTCATCATAACTTATTCCCATTTCCATAAGTTTCTTTCTGGGCGCAATAGTTCCAGGCCTGAAAGTAAACTTGTAATTGTATTGCATTTGTTCAGGATTTTCAGCAATAGCACCATTAATATATAATTGCCGGTTCTTAATTTCAATTACATCTCCGGGAATTGCAACACAACGTTTAATATAATTTTCGCGTTTATCAACAGGCCTTACAGTAATATCTGTCCATTGCAAAACGGCATTACGAGCCACATCCATAAACTGAGGATAGTCTTTCATTTCTTTTCCGGCATCCAGTGCCATTGCCACTGCCTGTTCTATAACCATGCCGTAATAAGTTTTTGCCTGATTTTTAAGCATAACGGTATCGCCGGCAGGAAAATTAAAGACTACAACATCATTGTTTTTAATTTTTCTGAATGCAGGGTATCTGTAATATGGTAATTTAATCCAGCTGATATAGCTTTTTGCATCTACTGTAAACGGCAATGTGTGATGAACAAATGGAAAAGAAAAAGGTGTCATCGGAATTCTTGAGCCATAAGTCATTTTATCAACAAACAAAAAATCGCCAACAAGCATGGATTTTTCCATAGAAGATGTTGGGATGGTATATGCTTCGATAAAAAACATGCGTATAACAGTTGCTGCCACAACAGCAAATACTATTGCTTCTACCCACTCGCGTGTAAAAGATTTCTTTCTCTTTTCCTGGTCGTCGGGATGAATATAGCTTAGACTGGAGTTAAATGCAAGATAAGGCAGATAAAAGAAAGGAAACATAATGGCCAATACCTGAGCTCCGATACTATACTTTTTAAAGGCTTTTAAAGTCTCAACTATTAAAAGCATAACCATAAAAACATTTACATATGGTAATAAAGTAAAAAACAGCCACCACATAGGCTTTTTTACAATTCGCAGCCATATAATAATATTATATACAGGCACAAAAGCCAGCAGTAAAGGTTTACCCGCTTTTTTAAAAATAAAAGAAAGACTTACTACTGTTAGTAAGAATAAGAGCAATGTAGATAAAACAACTATGTCCATATAAAATGTTTTTACAAATAACGCTAATTACCTTTTTTATTGTTGATGGAAAAGATTTCTTCAAATACCTGAGAGAAATCAAAAAAACCATTTTTATCGCAAAGCCATTCGGCAGCGCGTAAGGCCCCTTTGGCAAAACCTTCACGGTTTTTGGCTTTATGGGTAAACTCTATTTCGTCCATTTCAGACGAAAACAACACTGAGTGCGTACCGGTAATGTCTTGTTTTCTATGAGCCGTAATGTGTATTTTGTTTTCTTCCTCGTTAAGCGACCAACCCGAATAATCCTGCATGCTTTCAAGAATAAGATTAGCCGCAGTAATTGCTGTTCCGCTGGGTTTGTCTTTTTTATTTACATGATGTGTTTCATCAATCGACACCTCGTATCCTTTGGCTTTATTAAAGCCCGATGCGGCAGCTTTTATTACATTAAACCATATATTTACACCAATGCTGTAATTACTTCCAAACATAACCGCACCTTCTTTTTGAAGGCAAAAACTTCTTACTTCATCTCTGTATTTTTCCCATCCCGTTGTTCCCGTAACAATTGGTATTTTCCACTCTACACAGTGTTTGATATTGTCAACAACTGCATCAGGCTGGGTAAATTCAATGGCTACATCAGGTTTGTCAAGTTCGGTAAATCTTGGCCAGAATTGGCCGGCATCAACAATGGCAACTACTTCATATCCAGCATTAACAGCCAGAGATTCAATCATTTTGCCCATTTTGCCATATCCAATAATAAATATTTTCATGTTTAAAAATTAATTGTAACCGATAGTCCGCCTATAAATTGATTGCTTACACCAAAATTCCAGACCGAAGGTTGTACACGCATGCTCAAATCATCGCTAATGTTAAAATCGTACAAATGGGCATCTACCGAAGCATCAACGATATTTAAAACGTATATTGCAGTAACAACAATAATGGATAATTCAAGATTGTGGCGGTAATAATTTCTTAAATCAAGCAAATTGGCATCAGAATAGCGCGGATAAGGGTCAACCGTAGAACTTAAAGTGTCAGTACGTGCAATATATGCCTTTCGAAAATCTTGATATTTTTTATTGTTCCACGCAATTGCATAGCCTGCACCACCTAAACCTGCATAAATAATGGGAATTTTCCAGTATTTTTTATTGTAAACCTGTCCTAAACCGGGTAAGCAGGTGGACATTATAGCAGCTTTTTTGGGAGAATGCGAAATTGTGGTGGTATCATCAATATTTTGAGCTTTTGCTATATTTAAAACAGCAATAAAAACTAATAATGTAGCCGCAATTTTATTCATTTTTAATGAATAAGGTTTCTATTTTTTCTAGCTCTTCATTGCTTTTAAAATGAATTGAAAGAACACCTCCCTTATTTTTAGCTTTAACAACCACCTTTAATCCAAGTTTTTGAGAAATCGATTTTTGCAAATCTTCAAATGCCGTATCCTTTTCTTTTTTCTTAGAAGTTCTTTTATCTTTTACAGATGTCAAATCACGAACGATGTCTTCTACTTGCCTTACAGATAAATCTTCGCTGATTATGCGGTCGAATACCATTTTCATCTTTTCGGCATCTTCAAGACCGATTAAAGA
>CAZJYL010000223.1:0-4526 GCA_964550265.1 uncultured Bacteroidaceae bacterium | reverse complement strand
AGAAAAATGTATTGTATATCCTACTAATTGCGTATAAACACGTATTATATTGTATACGTCTGAATTTGACTGTAAACCAATCATTGAATGACGATTTTTTCCTAAGCTATTTGAAACGGTGATCAGCAAAGGAAGGGGAATTAAAGAAGTAGGATAAAAAGAAATGCCGCTTGAATCTTTTGGCATGAAAACACATGATTCGAACAATGCTAAGTTCAGCCAATCGCTTGGGCTATAAGTAAGATAGGTAAATGAAAACCATTTTTGCTGATAAATACCACTTTCAGAAACGGGTATATTTAATCTGTCATTGAAATCGGGATTATACAATGAGGCTATATTATGACTTAAACTCCATTTGCCAAAGTGATAAGTATTCATTAAAAAAGTATATGGCTGAGACGCATCGGAAAGAAGCATGCTGCGATATCCATTACCTATATGAAATCTGTCGTATCCAAGGCGGACACTATAATTTTTCAACGGACTCCAGATAATTTGACCGAAAACCGCTCCATAATCATAACCATTATCTCCAAATGGCTTCATGCGAATCATGCCGGGAATAAATTTCATTGTGTCAACCCAATCAGAAGCATAGGAAGGCAGAGTTGTTTGTGTTTCGTAAAATTCAGACCGCAAGACCAAGTTTTTTCCAATTTGTCCATTTAGAATAAAACCACGTGTATTTTTATACAAGGTGTTTTTATCTTCCGTCCCCATTCTGAAATCAAAAACGGGGTCTAAAAATATTTTGTATTTGTTATTTTCGGATATCTGAACAAAATGTTCATCAAATAACTTTCTGCCAACTAAACTTTTATTAGATTTTTCCTCTTTTTTCAGTGAGTCAATAAATACTTGAGGGAAAAGCATCGGCACATTAAAAGAATTATTAAATACAGAATCATTATACCCATGAATGCTCTTCTTAAATACATCTTCTTCGTAAGATATATTTTGAGCTTTGGAAAAAAAGCATGAAATTATTAAGACAGAAGCAATTAATTGTTTTAGCATGGCAGTTTTAAAACGCTAAAATATAAAAAATTACATTCTCTATGCCCAAAAGCAATCATCTAAAAACGGGCTTATAAGAATAAAAATTAATTGGTATAAATTTTGCTGATTATTTTATTCGTAAAAAATTTGCTACATTGCATAAAATTTTGTCCAATGAAACGAATAGCTTTTCTGCCAATTATTTTTTCGCTTTCTTTTATTTTTCTAAATGTATTTACGCAGGCACAGCCCGTAATGAAAGAAAAGTCGAAAGAAGTAATCAACCGTTCGGCAATGGTAATATATGCAGCGCATAAATACACTTTGGCCAATAAGGTTTATACGGGATTTCTTAAGCAGGCTGTAATTCATCAATATGTTGCCATAGCATTATACTACGAAGGCAAATACATGAGAGCAATACATCAGTCGCGTCGCGCACGTGAATATGCAGGATTGCAGCTTGAAGCAAACAATGGTATTTATCCTAGCGGTTTTGAGCCGGCAAATGATGAATTACCCGAAGGTCCGACTCCTGACCGTGATGAACTGGATGCCGAAGCCATTGCGTCAGGATTAAGTGCAACCGTTCCTAATGACGAAGCGCTTTCAAAAGGAATACTCGACGATCTTGAGATAAAAGAATAGATACAAAAAGATTCCGAATTATTTTAATTACTTTTGAGCCATGAAATCCAAAGAAGGAAATTCATGGTTTTTTTTTAAATCCCGCGAAGTGATGGTGGGGAATATTGGATTTGGCAAAAACAATCCAATACGTCTTCAATCAATGACAAATACCTCAACTGCCAATGTAAAAGAAACAGTTTGTCAATGTAAACAAATTTTTCAGGCAGGAGCCGACCTTGTGCGCATTACTGCAAGAAATATTTCTGAAGCCAAAACACTTGAAGAAATTCGCAGGCAATTAATCCATGAAGGAATCAGAAAGCCTTTGGCTGCCGATATTCATTTTAATCCCCAAATTGCCTTAGAAGCAGCCCGAAGAGTAGAAAAAATAAGAATTAATCCCGGCAATTTCGTTGACCTGTTCCCCAAAAAACTTCAATATTCTGCTAGTGAATATAATCAGGAATCAGACGAAATAAGAAAAACAATTTTACCATTGATTAATGTTTGTCGTCAGTATGGAACTTCTATTCGCATTGGAATAAATGGCGGTTCGCTAAGCCGAAGAATAATAGACCGGTTTGGGAACAATTGCGAAGCCATGGTGGAGTCTGCTATTGAATTTGTACAAATGTTCCATGACGAAGGCTTTCATAATTTGATTGTTTCGATAAAAGCAAGCAATGTTAAAAAGATGATTCATGCCAACAGGCTGCTGGCTCAAAAATTTATGGAATATGGCTTTGACTACCCTATTCATCTGGGAGTTACCGAAGCGGGTGAAGGCGAAGATGGACGCATAAAATCAATTGCAGGTATAGGCTCTTTATTAATGGATGGAATTGGAGACACTATACGTGTTTCGCTAACAGAAAGCCCTGAGAATGAAATTCCTGTTGCTGCCGAAATTGTTGAACTGGCACAGAAAAATGCCGCAGACAAAAAAATTGCACCCGACTTTTTTTCTATAGTAAATCCATTTGCCTATTTTATAAACAAAACTGAACAAAACGGCTCCTCCACTCCGTTTACTGAGGTTGAACCCACGTCGCAACCATCTAACTTAGATATAAATTCATTACGAAAACAATTTACCGAACAATCTGATGAGCCTTTTACATTAATTTGGAATCCCTCTGATTGTTCTGTTTCGAAATTTGCACTTATTGCAGGGTCGTTTCTGGCTGATGGTTGCGGAAACAAAATTAAAGTGATTAACACCACCAATAATGAAAAATATTTAGAAAGCGCTGCAAATCTGCTTCAAACAACCGAGCGCAGAATTTCTAAAGCCGTTTTCACGTCATGCCCGTCTTGTGGAAGGACTTCTTATGATATTGAAGATGTTTTAAAAAAAGTTAAAGCCGAATTTTCAAATTTAAAAGGTATTCATTTTGCCATAATGGGATGTATTGTAAACGGGCCCGGAGAAATGGCAGGGGCAAAATATGGCGTTCTTGGCTCTAAACCTAATCATGTGGATATCTGGGTTAATGGCAAACCGGTTTTAAAAGGGATTCATCAAGATAATCTGCTTGAAGAATTAAAAAAAATAGTTAGTGAAAATGAACAAATTTGAAGGAATAAAAAATATAATTTTCGATCTTGGAGGTGTTATTCTTAATGTTGACTTTGCAATAACGCAACAAGAATTCGTAAAGCTGGGAGTAAAAAATATTAATGAAACATTTGGACAATATCATCAAATTGGTTTTTTTGATTTATTTGACAGAGGTGAAATAGACCAAAATGAATTTCTTGCAGAAGCTTCCATGCTCTTTCCGCCTTCCGTTACACAGCAACAAATAATCAACGCATGGAATGCCATGCTGTTTGACCTACCTGCTGAACGATTTAATTTACTGAAAAAGCTTGGCAAAAAATACAGATTGTTTTTAATGAGTAACACAAACATTATCCATTATCTGGAATATCAAAAAATCATTAAAGAAACGTTTGGCATTGACAAATTAGATGACTTATTCGAAAAAGCTTATTATTCATTTTTGGTAGGCATGCGGAAACCTGAAGATAGATTTTTCAACCTTATACTTAATGAGAACAATTTAATTGCTGGCGAAACTTTATTTATTGATGACACGCATACAAACACCGATGCTGCCGAAAAGCTTGGAATTAACGGATACTATCTTAAACAAGGAGAGGATATATTAAATCTTTTTGAAATATAATAATTTCAAAGCACTATTTAAACCAATCAATTATAGAAAAAATCAAGGTGTCTTCAATAAAAAAGCGCCTGCCTCCCTCGCCACATGAATTTCCGCAATTGTATCTATATGTTTGAACAGTAACATTGGATATAGGCTGATACTTTCTTTTATCGTAAATCATGCACAATCCATGCTGCAGCAAATCAGCCATTCTAAATTTCAATCTGTTAATTAAATTATTTTTATCAGCTATCATTGCTGCATCAATTACCTGCGAATGCAAGGCGGATTTTTCAATCAGTTCAAACAATTTGCTGTCGCCCTGTATATCGGGATTTTTGTTTATCCAGTCTGCAAAATTGCTTTTAAACACTCCATAAGGTGCTGAAATAACGTACTGGTCGTTACGAAACAATACAACCGAGGCGGGGTCATCAATTTTTTGCAGCAAAGCAATAACGGTATCTGTAGCAATTTCACCTTCGCGCAATGTTGTCTGTGATAATGAAGTTTTGCTGCAAACAAAAAATAGTACAACGAATAAAAATAATACGGATGTTTTCAAATCTTTTTATTTAGTAAGAAACGTTTCTTTAATTTGTTATTCGGCGCACCAAACCTTAACTTCATCCAGTGTTGGCATTTTAATTTCGAGCTTGAGTTTTTTACGCATGCCGCCTAAATCATTAAATAATTTATTGGGATTGGCTTTCTTTAAAT
>CAZJYL010000222.1:0-4566 GCA_964550265.1 uncultured Bacteroidaceae bacterium | reverse complement strand
ATTTTCAAACTATGGACGGTTTGAAAAATGCTTTTTTTAAGGGACGACTATATATACCCTGTTGAAATAAACTCCGGGTGTTTTGATTAAAACGATTTATTTGTTTTAATTTTTTTGTTTGGCAGATAGCAGAGATATTAAAAATCATTAAGAAATATTTACAAAAAAGCAATGGATAAACATTTCGATTCAAGCGAAGAAGAAAAGACCATAGATTTTCGTTTATTGTTTTACCGTATCCTCAGGCAATGGTATATTGTTGTTGCCTGTGTTCTGTTAAGCGGAGTAATTTCGTGGTACTATCTTAAAAAGGCTACGCAGGTGTTCGAAGGCTCAACAACTGTGCTTGTTCAGGATAAGCAAAATAAATTTATGGATGCACAAAAGCTTATCGGACTTGATATAGGGCAGTCATCTACCACTGTGGAAAACGAACAGCAAATTATACTTTCGAAGCAATTATCCATCGAGGCTGTAAAAAGAATAGACTGGCAGGTAAGCTATTTTATCAATGGTAGGATAAAAACCACAACTTTGTACGAGTATAGGCCCTTTTCGGTGGTTATTGACACAATGAGGCCGCAGGTTGTTAATGCCCTGTTCGAAATAGTGTTTAAAAGCGATAATACGTTCATTCTTTCCTCTAAAAACAACGGCGGACTGCTATACGATTACAGAATTAATGATTATTACCTTATGCATGGCAATACGGTAAAACACGCCGATATTGAATACGAAAAGGAACACAGATTTGGCGATACCATCAAAACCGATAATTTCTGCCTTGTTGTTGTGCCCGGGAACATTAGTCCGACAGGATATATTAATAGTAAATTTTCGTTTTGCCTGAATAATTTAAAATCTTTTGCCGATGATTTAAACAAAGGACTTACGATAGAACCTACCTCCAAAACATCTTCGGTACTTCGTATTACATCGCGTTACAGCCAGCCCGAAATTTTAAAAGATTTCCTAAATGCTTTAACATCGGTTTATATTGAGTCGGGTCTGGACAAAAAGAACAGTGTGGCTTTGCGCACCATTGACTTTATTGATTCTGAGCTTGAATCTATTGCAAATGACCTTGGCGATGCCGAATCGGACCTGGAAAAATACAGAAAAGAAAACAAAATAATGAGCCTTGACAACGAGGCTTCTGCCATTTTTGAACAAATGCGCGAAATAGACAAGCAAAAAGCAGAGCTGATGCTTAAAAACAAATATTACAACTATTTGCGCGACTATGTGGAAAAGGAAAGAGATCTGGAAAGTATTGTTGTTCCCAGCAGCATGGGAATAGAAGACGCGGTCACTGCTTCGTTGATACAGGAGTTAACACGTCTGTACAGCGAAAGGTCGGCTTTGATCAAGAGCGCGGGTGACAAAAACCCTGCAGTGCAAAAAATCAATGCACAGATTCAGCAGACTCAGCAAAATATTCTGGAAAACACCAAAAATATAATTCAGCTAAACAACCTTAGCATTTCCGAAATGGATAAACGCTCAGGAAGTATTAACGCCCGCATTTCGTTGCTGCCTACAAACCAGCGTAATCTGCTTGGGTTCGAAAGGCAATTTAATCTCTATAACGAATTATATGTGTTTTTGCTGCAACGCAGAGCCGAAGCCAAAATAACGGCAGCTACAAATATGCCCGACAATTACGTTATTGATGAATGCGACAAGGTTGTTAAAATAAAACCAAAGGACAGTTTTATTTATTTAGTGGCTGCTCTTATTTCCATATTGATTGCTCTTGCCATAATATTTTTGCCAGCATGGCTAAAAAACACCATAGAATATCCAAGGGAAATTGAAAAAATGACTTCGCTTGCAAATGCCGGTATTATCATGCATTACGACGGAAGCGATGAACAGGTTTTTAAAGCCTCTCCCCAATCGGTGGTTGCGGAAAGTTTCAGGCATTTACGCACAAATATAAACTCACTGATTAAAAACAAAGAAGGCTTTTCACTGGTTATTTCTTCTGATTTGCCCGCTGCAGGAAAAACTTTTATTTCGATAAATCTGGCCAAAGCTTTTTCAATTTCAGGAAAAAACACCCTGCTTATCGGTGCCGACATGCGTAAATCGCGTTTGTATCAGATAACACAGGTGGAACAAAGCCCAGGGTTGAGCGAATATTTAACCGGCTATGCAACAATTGATGAGGTTATTAAAAATTTCGATACTAATTTGAGCATCATTACTTCAGGCAGGATTCCCTTAAACCCTGCCGAACTGCTGGAAAGTAATGAAATGACTGAACTGCTGGATAAGCTAAAAAGCATGTTCGATATCATCATTATCGACACTCCGCCAATGACTGTGGTAACCGATGCCAGCATATTGGTAAATCATACTGATGCTTTGGCTATAGTGGTAAGAATTAAAAAAACAAAGAAAAATATTCTTAAAGACCTGCTTAAATACATTCATAATAAACAAATTAAAAATGCAGTTCTGATAATAAACGACATTCCCCGCCAAAAAGGCGGATATGGTTATGGATACGGTTATGGATATGGCTACGGATATGGGTATGGATATGTTGAGGAGGAGAAGTAGAACTTAATTTCTTTTTCATTGCCAAAAGAAATTAACAAAAGAAAAGCCGGTCGCTTGAGAATTTTTTGGCGGCCATACATTTTCGCGAAATTCAAATGAAATGCGACAAAGCCCGCCCGACTCAAGGGCATAAAAGGAATAAAAATTCCATGCGATGTTTTTAAATTAAAATAAGTGGATAACTTTTTCTGAAAATTAAATATTCAGTATAAGTTGTAAAAAAAAGACAAATCACAATTTAAAAATTAATTATCAACCTAAATGTTATATCTTTACAAGCGCAAAAATAATATTATAAGTAACGTAAAAATTATATTATAATTAACGTAAATACTATATTATAATTAACGTAAAAGTGATATTAGGGAGTAAATATTTATATAGAATAGCCGAAAATGAGATAAAAGAAACTCTTGCTGCAATGGGCGCTGTGCTTATTCAGGGAGCGCGTGCTGTTGGAAAATCAACTATTGCAATGCATTTGACCAAAAGTGGAATTTCTCTTGACACTTCTGCTTCATTGATAGAACTTGCCAAACTAAGTCCTGAAATAATCCTTGAAGGTGCAACACCACGTTTTATAGATGAGTGGCAATTAGCTCCTTCTATTTGGAATGCCATACGCCATGAGGTTGATGTCAGGCAGGCAACAGGACAGTTTATACTGGCAGGTTCAGCTGCTCCTGCCGATGATATAACAAGGCATACAGGTGCAGGACGAATTGGTCGTGTAACCTTGATGCCCATGACATTGTTCGAAAGTGGCAATTCCACTAAGCAGGTAAATTTCAGAAATTTATTTCAAGATGGTTTTGCTACTGTTGGTGGTTTTGGGGGGTTGAGTATAAAGCAATATATACAAAAGATTATTATTGGGGGGTTTCCGAATCTTATTCATAAAACAGAAAAACAAGCACATACTTATTTGTCAAATTATTTAGATGATATATCAAGAGTGGATGTAGGGACAGATATTGTAAAAACCGACCCTTTAAGGATGAAAGCTTTAATAAGAGCTATTTCAAGGAATATTGCAACAGAAATACCAATAGCTAAGCTTGCAAAAGAGGCCGAACTTGATACCGACAATCTGTCAGCTCAAACAGCACGGAAATATATAGACCAACTTTCTCAAATATTTGTTTTGCAGGAGTTGCCTGCATGGACAACACATATTCGTTCTAATGTTAGACAAAGGGTTAGCCCTAAATGGTTTTTTTGTGATCCTTCTTTGGCTACTGCTGCTTTATCTATTTCTTCTGACAAATTACTAAAGGATTTTAAAACGCTTGGATATTTGTTTGAAGCTTTGGCGATTCGTGATTTAAGAGTTTACGCACAAGCAATTGATGGTGAGGTGTTTCATTATCGTGATGAAACAGGACTTGAAGTAGATGCTGTAATTGAATTGCGTAACGGAAAATGGTTGCCTTGTGAAATCAAGCTGGGAGGTGACCATTCTATAAAAGAAGGAATATCCAATCTCGTAAAATTGCGTAATAAAGTTGCTGAAAGTAAATTGCAGGATATGGCCGGAATGTGCATAATTACAGCAGGCAAAGAAAGTTACACTCATCAGGAAAGAGGTGTGCATATAATTGCACTTTCTCACTTATTTTTAGATGATTAATTGCTGCCTGTCCGTTTTCTTTAATCCGTAAAATTCTATTGCGACGCCCGAAAGAGGGAAGTTTTTATTTAATTGATGAGTTGGTAATTTTAGTTTTTAGAGCAGCCTTTCGGATAGAATTACTTTTCTTTTTCATTGCCAAAAGAAATTAATAAAAGAAAAGCCGGTCGCGTGAGAATTTTTCATAGTTCGTGCATTTGCGCCAAATTCAAATGAAAGTGAGACAAATCCCGCCCGGCTCGAGGGCATAAAAGAAATAAAAATTCTATGCGACGTCTGGAAGAGAGGAGTTTTTTAGCGGCCTTGCGGCTGTGGCTTACTTTTCTTTTTCATCGCCAAAAGAAAAGTAACAAAAGAAAAGCTAGTCG
>CAZJYL010000221.1:0-4636 GCA_964550265.1 uncultured Bacteroidaceae bacterium | reverse complement strand
TGTACCCGAGGCCGGAATCGAACCGGCACGAGTGTTACCTCATCGGTTTTTGAGACCGACGCGTCTACCTATTCCGCCACTCGGGCTTGGAGTTGTAAAATCAAAAAACCATTTTGATTTTAACGACGCGAGGTGCAAAAATACAAAAAATTCAATATGCTGATAAATTTGGTTCATCTAAAATATTTATCTTTGACATATCAGATGAAGACAATTTCTTTAATATTATTATTTTTTGCCTGCACTTGTGCAAAAACACAAAATTTTCAATTAATACGTGAATATAATTTGACGGCACAGCCAATTGCCTTTTCGGTTGACCCATTAGGATCGGTTTATGTGGTATTTGAAAACGGCAGTCTTGTTAAATATGATTCAAGGGGTACCCAGTTTTCGTTTTCAGGCAGAAAATCCAATAGCAGTACATGGCAGATTGACGCTTCTAATCCATATAAAATAATTGTATTTAACCGTGATTTACAAATTGCAGATATATATAATGCCCAATTTTCAAAGATTAATTCCATAGATTTTAGTGTACTTGAAACAAACGATATTGCGTTAATGTGCAGCTCTTATGACAATGCATTCTGGACATTGTCTTATTTAAACATGGAGTTGATTAGGTTTTCCGAGCAATTATCCATTATCTTAAAAACAAATACATCTCTTATTGCTGATTTAAAATCTTTTTCTCCATCTATACTACATGAGTCGGGAACAAATCTTTTGCTGGCTCAGAAAAACGGTCAGGCGTTTGTTTTTGATATGTATGGAAACATTAGAATTAAAATGAGTGAAAAAGCAGATTGCTGGTCGCTTGATAAGGATGTTTTGTATTGCGTGCATAGCGACTCTATTAAGGCGTACCATATTGTTTTGCATGAAAACACTACAGTTTTAACAGAGTTAAAAAATGCGGATGACTTTATTGTTGTTTTGCCATGGATTGCTGTGTTGTCTGATAAACGAATATTGCTGTATAAAAAATATAACAGATAAGGGAATTATTTTTTCATTTTTTAAAATAAAAATCTGAAATTAGCACTTTAAAAAATAATTGAAAATATGCATATAGCCATTGCAGGAAATATTGGAAGCGGCAAAACAACCCTTACCGGTTTGTTGGCCAAGCATTTTAAGTATGCACCACAGTACGAAGATGTAGATACAAATCCTTATTTGACCAGCTTTTACGAAGATATGAAAAGGTGGTCGTTCAATTTACAGATTTATTTTTTAAATAGTAGATTCAGACAGATAGTTGAGTTGCATCGAAAAGAGCAAAATGTTATTCAGGACCGCACTATTTACGAAGACGCTTATATATTTGCTCCAAACCTGCATGATATGGGTTTAATGTCTTCCCGCGATTTTGCCACTTATCAATCTATTTTTGAATTAATGGTATCCTTTATCAAGGCCCCCGATTTACTTATTTATTTAAGAGCAGACGTTCCGACTTTGGTAAGCCAGATTCAAAAACGCGGTCGTGAATACGAAGCCTCAATCAGACTTGATTATCTTAAAAGTTTGAATGAAAGATACGAAAGCTGGATTAGCGGCTATAATGAAGGCAAACTGCTGATAATAGATGTTGAAAAAGTTAAGTTTCACGAAAGCAAACAGAATTTGGGAATAATTATTGATAAAATAAACGCTGAATTATTTGGACTTTTTTAATATGAATTTTGTTGGAATTATACCCACACGTTATGCGTCTTTAAGATTTCCCGGAAAGCCTCTTGCCGTTATAGCAGGAAAGCCTATGATTCAGTGGGTTTTTGAAAATGCAGCAAAAGCTAAATCGTTGAATAATTTGCTTGTTGCCACCGACGACAACAGAATATTTCAAAAAGTTGAGTTTTTTGGCGGAAAAGCTGTGATGACAGGAGCCAATCATCCCAGTGGCACCGATCGTTGTTTTGAAGCTGCTGTAAATATTGGATTGAATTCCGATGATGAAAATACCATTGTGATAAATATTCAAGGTGATGAACCTTTTATTGACCCGGTAATTATCGACCAGCTTGCCGAGGTTTTTAAGGATCCGCAAGTAAATATTGCCACTCTTGTAAGACCTTTTGATTCTGATGAGGCATTGTTTTCGGAAAATTGCATGAAAGTAGTGGTTAATAATTTAAACAATGCATTGTATTTTAGCCGGTCAATTATTCCTTTTATTCGAAATCAGAGGCGCGACAAGTTTTTATATGAGCAATTCCCTTTCAGGCAGCATATAGGAGTGTATGCATACCGCATTAAAACTTTATCCCGGCTGATAAAATTACAGCCTTCAAAACTTGAACAAGCCGAATCTCTTGAACAACTGAGGTGGCTTGAGAATGGTTATTCGGTTCGTGTTGTCGAAACCCGCTATAAAGGTCATTCGGTTGATGTTCCGGCTGATATTGACACGCTTAAAGAGCAGTTCCCTGAAATATTCAGAGCTTCTTTGCTGTAATAAACTGCTTTATTAATTGAATTAAAGATTTTTTATTTTAAAAAATCATCAATTTTTGTTGTTAGCGTAATTACATTTGGAGACCCTGCTAAATGATATGCTGAACGAGCATACGAGAAATAGAATTTTTTAATTCTTATCCCTACGCCCCAGCTAAGCCCTACAGTTGATAGGCGCGACGCTACCGTAAGTTCTTTTCGGCGTTGATAATTGTAGCCTATACGCAGCGAAAATGATTTTGAAGGAGCAAGTTCGGCACCAATAATAAAATGCCTCATAAGTTTGTCGCTAAAATTACTCAACTTCCTTTTCTCAATTATTTGTCCTGTAAGGGGGTCGTATTCGGCATCATTCGGATTATAATAACGAATATCCCATTTATGAAGATGGTGTGCAACTACCGAAATTCTCAAAGGCATGTGTAATAATCGCTTTGACATGCCAAGCTGAACATCAAAAGGTAAGGGCTCTGATATGTTACCTGAATATTTATTTAATTGCCTGCCAATATTGCGAAATACTAAAGAAGTACTGAAATATTTTTCATCATTAAAATAACTCCCTGCCACATCAACAGCTACCCCTGACGAAACCGCTTTATATAAATCGGAATAAATAAGTTTTGCATTGGCACCTATGGCGAAATTATCATATAAGTTGCGCCCCCATCCAAAGGTAACCGCCATGTCGTAGGCATTGAACTGCCCTAAAACGTTTCCGTAAATATCGGTTTCCTGAAATGTTCCGTAATTTAAGTATTGAATACTTCCGGCAAAGCTTCCAATTTTATTAATTGTGTGAGAGTAAGTTACAAAACCATAATTTATGTCGGAAAAATAGTTGGTATAGTTAATTGCCAGACCTGTATGTATAGAGTCGTTAATATAAGATGGATTAGCCAGAACCAGGCTGACATCATTGTCGTGAATACTGGCCATGTTTGTCCCCAAAGCTGTTAATCTGGAGCTATTAGATAATTCCAGAAACGAAAACACTTTATTCACGCCGTTTTGGGATGCAAGAATGTATGGAAAAAGAATAAAAATTATCAGAAAAAATCTTTTCACAGTTTCACTTTGTGTGTAAAAACGAGTAAAGGTATAAATTATTTTATTGATGATTAATTATAATTACATGCATAGAAGCTATAATAGAACAAATAACTTTTAATAGCGACACTATCCTAAAAAGTGTGTAAGTATAAATCAGAGGGTTCTATTTTATATTTGAACCCTTTCTGCAAATATAGTTAAAAATTGGTTTAAAATTAATCCCCAATTTCTAATTGGTTGAGTCCATTTTTTAGAGGTTTCCCTCAGAGCCAAATAAACAGATTTTATAACAGCTTCATCCGTTGGGAATGATAGTTTATTTTTAGTGTATTTTCTGATTTTCCCATTTAAATTTTCAATTAGATTTGTAGTATAAATAATCTTTCTAATTTCGATAGGAAAATCGAAAAAAACAGTCAAATCCTCCCAGTTGTTTTGCCATGATTTTATAGCATAGTGATATTTACTTTCCCATTTGTCAGCAAAGTCTTTAAGAGCTGCTTCTGCTGCTTGTTTTGTGGGTGCTTCGTAGATATATTTCATATCCTTAGTGAACTCTTTTTTATCTTTCCAAACCACATAACGTGCAGAATTTCTAATTTGATGTATAACGCATATTTGAGTTCTGGATTCAGGAAAAACATTTTTAATAGTATCAGTAAAACCATTAAGATTATCAGTAGCTGTAATTAAAATGTCATTAACTCCACGTGCTTTGATATCAGTAAGTACACTCATCCAAAATGAGGCACTTTCATTTTTGCCCAACCATAAACCTAATACTTCCTTAAGGCCGTCTTGCCGTAAACCTACAGCAATATAACTTGTTTTATTGACAACTTTAGAGTTCTCACGAACTTTGAAAACCAGGCCGTCCATCCATACAATCAAATAGGTTTGTTCTAAAGGTCTGTTTTGCCATGTAACAATATCATCTGTAATGCGGTCTGTTATACGTGAAATAGTGCTTGTGGATATATCAAAACCATAAATTTCACGCATTTGTTCTTCGATATCACTATTGCTCATTCCTTTAGCATATAAGGATATTATCACATTTTCAATGCCATCAATTATGTTTTTACGTTTAGGCACAATCATAGGATTAAAACTACTATCA
>CAZJYL010000220.1:0-4672 GCA_964550265.1 uncultured Bacteroidaceae bacterium | reverse complement strand
CCGTAATGCTTGGAAAATTATTTCCCCGTTTTGCTGACCGCCAGGCTTACAAATTAATGAAACAAGAAAAAAACTCCCCTTTAAAATAAACTAAACAAATCATAATATGAAAAGCTACAAAATAACAATTATACCAATGGAAGGTTGTACCCTTATCAGGTTTTGAGCTACGGAAAACGATGTAATCAATGTAATTGGAGAACCCGATGAAAGAGAAAACATAGACGATGAAGATTACAACAGCGAAATATGGTATTACGATGACAAAGGAATAACATTATTTCTTGATGAAATGGAAGACGAAGGTTTGCTTGTTTCAGGAATTGAACTCGAAGACGACAATTGCGAACTGGAAGGCGTTTCCATAATGGGAAAATCAATTGATGAAATCAAAAAACTGGCAGAAAAAGCCAAATTCGGCGAAGCTGATGCGGAAAAGGAAGAATGGGGCGAATTCCGTCTTTCTTACGAGGACAAGCTGATAGATTTTTATTTCGATGAAGACAAAAAGCTTATTAGCGTAAGCCTTGGAATGGAGTAAAACAGCTAAAACCCTATTTATACATCGGATGATGCTTCAGCACTACATCGCGAAGATATTCGCGGCTGATGTGTGTGTAAATTTCTGTTGTGGTAATGCTGCTATGTCCAAGCAATTCCTGCACGGCGCGTAAGTCTGCACCATTCTCTACCAGGTGTGTGGCAAATGAATGCCTGAATGTGTGCGGGCTGATATTCTTTTTTATCCCTGCCGATTCGGCTAATAATTTTACCAGATTGAATACAGATGCTCTTGTAAGTTGCTTGCCGCGCTGATTTAAAAAAATAAAATGTTCGTGGTTTCTTACAACAGGAAAGAATACACGACTTTTTTCAATATATAATTTTAAGGCATTCATTGCAGAATGTCCTATGGGGACAAGCCGTTCCTTATTTCCTTTTCCTATAATACGCACAAATTCTTCTTCGAAAAACACATCGGAAAAAGCCATATTTACTAATTCCGATACGCGAAGACCACAAGCATATAATGTTTCTACAATGGCTTTGTTTCTGTGTCCGTCAATTTTTGACAGGTCTATGCACTTTATCATTTTTTCAATTTCATCAATTGTAAGGACTGTTGGTAAGTGTTTGCCCAAACGTGGAAGTTCGATTAATTCCGTAGGGTCAATATCTGTAATACCATCCAACAAACAAAAAGCAAAAAATGATTTTATGCCTGATATAATTCGTGCCTGCGAGCGCGGAGTAAGATTTATGTCGCTGAGCCACTGCACAAAATTATGGATATCGTTTTTTTTAAATTCTTTTAATGCTTTATTATCATAGATTTGCTCATTCCATCGCATAAATAATTCCACATCATGAATGTATGCGGAAATGGAATTTTCCGACAGGGTCTTTTCAAACATTAAATAAGTTGAAAAGCTTTTTAAAACCGGATTGGAATTATTATGAGTCTTCATTCAATAATTTCTGTAAAGCCAGCATTTCGTCTCTATAATGAGCTGCAGAAATAAAATCTAATTCTTTGGCAGCTTTTTCCATTTCTTTTTTCACATTTTCAATTCGTTTTTTCAGTGCATCTTTTCCCATATATGGAGTAATGGGGTCGGATACCCATGCGGTATTTTCGGGCTCCACATAAAATTTCGTTTCTGCTTTACGCGTGCCTTCAAAACCAGTCCCAATGGTTTTTTTAACAGTAGCCGGAGTTATGTTGTTGTCTTTATTATATTGTAATTGTTTGTTTCTTCTACGTTTGGTTTCTTCAATCATTTTTTGCATTGATGAAGTAATTTTCATTGCATATAAAATTACCTTACTGTTTATATTTCTTGCTGCCCGTCCCGCTGTTTGAATCAGGCTTCTTTCGTTGCGCAAAAAACCTTCTTTGTCTGCATCAAGAATGGCAACCAGTGTAACTTCCGGCAAGTCAAGTCCTTCGCGCAGCAAATTGACTCCAACAACAACTTTTATGTCGCCGCGGCGCAATTCCTGCAGAATATCCACACGTTCAAATGTTTCAACATCGCTATGGATATATTTTATAGGGATGTTTAAATCAAATAAATATTTAGTCAATTCCTCTGCCATTCGTTTTGTTAGCGTTGTTACCAGAGTACGTTCGTCTTTTTCAATCTGCAGTTTGATTTCATTCAGCAGGTCGTCAACCTGTTTGTCGGATGGTCTTACTATTACTTCCGGATCTGGAATGCCTGTCGGTCGTATCACCTGCTCAACATAAACTCCCTCGCATTTCATAAACTCGTAATCGGCCGGTGTTGCCGAAACAAATATTGTTTGATTCAATAATGCTTCAAATTCGTCAAATTTCAATGGACGGTTGTCCATGGCAGAGGGCAAACGAAAACCGAAGTCCACCAATACTTGCTTTCGCGAGCGGTCACCGCCGTACATTCCCCTTACTTGTGGCACCGTAACATGGCTTTCGTCAATAACCATTAAATAATCATCAGGAAAATAATCGAGCAAACAAAATGGTCTTGAGCCTGGTTTGCGTCCATCGAAATATCTTGAATAATTTTCTATACCACTGCAATAGCCCAGCTCTTTCATCATTTCCAAATCGTAATTCACCCTGTCTTCCAGTCTTTTTGCTTCAGCCTCTCTGCCAATTTGCCGTAAAAAATCGCACTGCGCCCCAAGGTCAACATAAATTTCATTTAATGCCGATGCTAATTTTTCTTTTGTTGTCATAAAAATACTTGCAGGATAAATATGCAGCATTTCCATAACTTCAATGTTTCGTCCGCTAACTGTGTCGAAAGAAGCTATGCTCTCAATTTCGTTGTCGAAAAAAATTATTCTGTAAGCAGTATCCGAGTATGCAGGAAATACATCCAGCGTATCGCCTCTTAACCGGAATGTGCCGCGCTTTAACTCTATGTCGTTTCTTGAATATAAAGCATCAACAAGGGCGTTTATTACAAATTTCACGCTTTTAATTTCCCCAACTTCAAGCGTTATCAAATGTGATGTAAAATCATGAGGATTGCCAATACCGTAAATGCAGGAAACTGACGAAACTACAATTACATCACGTCTTCCGCTTAGCAGGGAAGAAGTAGTGCTCAACCGGAATTTTTCAATTTCCTCATTGATGGAAAGGTCTTTTTCAATATAAGTATCACTTATCGGCAAATAAGCTTCGGGCTGGTAATAATCGTAATATGAAACAAAATACTCTACTGCATTATTGGGAAAAAACTGTTTAAATTCCGAATAAAGCTGGGCAGCCAGCGTTTTATTATGACTTAGTATTAAAGTTGGCCTGTTGACATTTGCCACAACATTGGCAATGGTGAAGGTTTTTCCCGAACCTGTGACGCCAAGCAAAGTTTGAAAAATTTCTCCGTCATTTATTCCATCGCTAAGTTGTTTTATAGCTTCGGGCTGGTCTCCGGTTGGGACAAAATCGCTGACAAGTTCAAAATTTTTCATTTTGTCTTTATTCTAAAACGGCAACTAATAGGAAAATGATCGCTATAACCTTTATCTATTATTTTAAAACCGGCAGCTTCAAACTGTTTAGGATAAAATATATAATCGATTCTGAACGAGGGGAAAATACCATTATAGGTTCTGCCCATTCCCTTGCATCCACTGTCGAGGAAGGCATCATTCAGATTTTTTCTTAATTTTCTGTAGGCATAGGAAACGGGAGTATCGTTAAAATCACCGGCAATAAATACCGGATACTTGCAAGTGTCTATATGTGCTGCAAGAACTTCAACCTGCTTGGAACGCGCAATAAATGCCCTTTTTAATTTACGAATGGTAGATTTTGAGCTCTTTTCCAATTCTTTGTTTGTTTGCTCCTTTTCGTTAAACAGACTTTCTTCATTTTCCGTAAAGCCGATTGAACGCAGATGCACATTGTAAAGACGTATGATAGTATTATTTAATTCAATGTCGCACCATAGCGAAAAAATATTTCTATGCGTATTCTCCGACGTTCTAACAACGCCCTGATTTACTATAGGATATCGCGAAAATGTAATAATGCTCAGATTTTTATCGCTGGTTGAATCAGCATATAAAGTGTATGCGTAATAATCAAATAAACCAGCCTCTTTAAATTTTCCGTAATCTTTTCCGGTGTATTTTGGGTCAAGGTAAAACTCCTGAAAACAGGCTATATCAGGACTTTCAGTCGAAATTACACTTAATACCGAGTCAACTGTTATAGTGTTTTCTGTTCCATAAATTCCCATTACATGAACATTTTGCGATAAAATTTTTAAATCGGTTTCGCTGATTGTAAAAGAATTTTTAGAACCGGTTAAATTCAGAGTATGCCTTAAAGAGCTGAAACCGGCAATTAGCACCAAAATTGGCAATAAAGCTTTTTTAAAACTAAAAAATGACATTATCAAAGCCAGAACAATAGTTAATGCGGCAATGTATGGAAAAGCAAGTCCGAAAAAAGCCGGAATCCAGAATCCGGAGGGATTGAAAAGCGGAGATATGATGGAAATAAGCAATAGCCCGGATAATACAAGTACTGCAATCCAGAGAATATACTCCATAAGTCCGCTACGCTTGCTTTCTGTTCCGCCCATAATTATTATTGCAATACAAAAATACTATAATTTAATAACTGTCTAAAATTTCAAAATCAAAATTATTATGGCCATTTTTGTTA
>CAZJYL010000219.1:0-4675 GCA_964550265.1 uncultured Bacteroidaceae bacterium | reverse complement strand
GATATGCTTTTGCATTTACCCATAAGGTTGTTTTCATTTATTAACCTGCCCTTGTCGTCATAAACAAAAGAAACTTCTCCAATAACTTCTCCGTTTTTTGTTTCAATTTTTTTTATTGTTTTGCCCCTGTCGTTATATTCGTATAGATAGAAAGTTGTATCCCCACCATCAACAAAGTGCATTGACTTAATCAATCTGCCGTTTTCATAACTCATTTTTTCGCAAAACCAAATTTCGGGTTCTTTGTTGATTAATGTTTCCTTTTCCAATAAATTGGCGTTAATTCCATAGACTTTACGTTCAACCAATTTCTTTTTTTCAAAAACGCGAACCGTCAAAACTGCGTCCTGCGCAATAACATGCATTAACAACAAATTGGCAATAAACAGCAAAGCTCCTATTTTCATTATTTTTTAATTTTATTTTTTTTCTTTCTTTCCCACAACTCTTTAAATCTGTCAAAATCCTTTCTGTAAAATACGGCAACACCTTGAGTATATGGTGCATTATTATTAATGACATCAACAGTATTTGAACGGTTAAAGGCTTTAACTCTTATTTTGCCGTCTTCGGATATTTTATACTCAATACTGACGTCTCCCGCAATATTGGATGCCTGCTGATTTTCGGGTGCTCCAATCTGATTTCCGCCGATTTCGAGATTAGTTTCCAAAACAATGCGTTCATTCAAAATCTGAGTGCTCAAAGCTATTTCAACCTGCGAAGAAGTAACCTGGTCTCCCTGATTATAACTGAAACCAACATCAAAGTCGCTACTGATTTGCGACAGCCAATTGCCAAACTGATTGGATAACATCTCAACCGAAGTATTGCCAATCCCCTGACTGATAGGACTATTAAACGCATTACGCTCTGTCGGGATAAATGAATTTAAAATCAACAAGGCAAAAACTTGCCGGTTCATTTCCTCAGCATTGGCAATTACGGTTCTGACCAGGTTTTTGGTATTTTCGTCAGAATCAGGCAAATCTATGTCAAAAGAAATATCAGGGCTAAGCAAGTCTCCGCTAAGATGCATCATACAACTAACAGGCACTTTGTTTTTGTATTGTTCGGAAACATCGGCAACTGAAACCAGTTCGTACAATGAAGTTTTAATGGAGTATCGTGCAAAAAGATCCATTTTGCCACCATAAGGGTCGCCATTCCATGTAATAACACCTCCACGGTCTATAAGGAATTTCTTATTTACGATATTTTCCAGGGTAAACAAATAATCGCCCTTTTCTATCTCCAGATTGCCAAACATCAGGAACTCACCGGATCTGTCAATGGTAAGGCGCATTCTGCCCGAGCCTCTTCCCTTCATTATATCGCCAATTTTTGGGTCAAATTCTATTTGCACTTCGGCATCGGGCGTAACATCAATGTCGAGTATTAAATTTATTCCCGAATCATTTATTTTAGTTTCTTTTCGAGTAGTGTCAACATTGTCTTTATTTGACACAAAAGTTATGAAATCGTTTTCGTAAACCTCCGTGCTTGATGTTATGGGAATATGGAGTACAGAGCCGGGCTCGGTTTTTGCAACCACTTCTATAGACATCTGGTCAAAAGGACCAAAAATTTTAACTACTCCCGATGCAAACGCAGTTCCATGAAAATAATCATTATCCTTTGCTGTAGTATTTAAGAACTGCATTTTATCGGGCTTAATATTTATGTCGAGATAAAAATCCTTAAAATGATTATGAGTAGCTAAAATATTACCCGTGGCCTTATTGCCTTTTGTGTCAAAAATTGTAATATTTCGCAGGGCAAATTCTCTATTGCTTAATTTTAAAGTATCGGCAAAGGAATAAAACATGTTCAAATAATCAACCTTAATGCTTGTTCGCCTGAATACAATATCGCCACTGATATCCGGTTTGTCAAAGTTTCCCTTTATTAAAATGTTTCCATCGCATGACCCATCAATTCTGCTGCTGAATGAACTTATGTATGGCTGAATCAATTTCAGATTAAATCTGTCGAGCTTAACGGCAAAGTCAAGCATATTCTCCTTGTCTTGCGCATTAAAAAATCCCTTAATTTCCAACGGAACATTTTGTCCGACATTACCGGTATAAATCACGGCCAACTCGCTATATACGGCATTACACCATGGAGCCCAGGAGCTTTTTAGCGACATGTTTCCTATATGGTTTTTGTTTATGCTTAGTTTTTCTATCATAACATTTGCACGATAATCGGGCACATCATACAAATTGCTGAGCAAAACATATCCATTTATCTTGCCATCCAAATTAACCTTATAACTACTCGTTAAATCATCAAAGTCGTCAAGAAGTACATTTTTAAAAGTTATCTGAACAATATCATAAGGGTCTTTTGATATTCGTCCGTCAATATTAATGCTTTGTGATTTGGAGTATAATTCAAAATCGTGTATCCTGATAAAACCTGTGTCTATTTCTATTTTTCCTTTATCGGCAATTTGATATAAAGAATCATTAAGCGTTAAATCACTTTGATCGAACTGAACCAAAACAGGCATTCCTTTTCTAAACAAAACATTGCCGCTTAAATCGCCCGAAAATACTTTTTTGCTGTTATCGTTATGCCAGTTTATGGAAAAGGTTGAACGGTCGTTAACCGTTACAGTATTGGCAATAAGATTACCTATTTCAAGGCTGTCATTATATTTTAGGTTGTCCGACTGAAATGTTACATAAATATTTTTGCCAAAAGTTTGGGCAATGATAACGGGGTTTACAGATTTAACTGCCCCAAACTTCAAATAGTTCGAAGCTATCTGCGTATTCATAAAATTATCTTCCAAATTAAAATTCCCACGAAGTATCGTATTATCACTTATTTGCATGCCATTGGCAAAAATGTCAAGAACAGGCTGAATATTTTTGAAATTAAATTCATATTCGAATATCTGATTGCTTAGTTTTTTTGTTCTGTTTTCGGCAACGATGTAAGAAGGAATATAATTTGAAAGATATTTGTTAAACGCCATGTCTAATTCAGAAAAAGTGAACTGACCCTTAATTGAGCCATTTGCCACGTCGCTTGTTAATTCTATATTTTTATTTACCGAATCAATTTTTTCCAATTTCAGCGATAAAGAATGTAAATTGATTTCGTTAGAACCTTCATAGTAGCTTAAGTCTTTAAAGTTGAGGCGTCCCAGCATATTGTCAGGGTCGTTCCCTTTAAGATTAACATCTATAAATCCGCTAAAACCGGCAAGATTGTCGTTGCGCGCAAAATTCAGAGCCGATAAATCTATATAGTCAACTTTGGCAATAAAATCAAAAACAGGCAATTTTTCCGAAAAATTAATCATCCCGTCAAAATCCATGGAAATATTTCTGTCGTCAACCAACAGATGCCCTTCGAACACCCCGGGCTTAACATTACCTTTGACGTTAATATCCGAATAATTGTATTTATTGTAAACTAAAGACAAAATTTTGGCATCGCCGTCAATAAAATAATTATTTGACGATAGCCCTTGCCCCGAAAAATTTACCACTGCCGTTAAATCCCCTACAGGAGCAGTTTTTCCAAAAATCGGGTTTAAATCAAATTTATCCACAACAACCTTTCCGCTATAATGTGGATTTGGCATATTCCCTTTTGATTCAATTTCTGCTTTTATGAAACCTGAATTTGTGCTTGCCGTAACATTGGCAGTGAAATCGTTTAGCATTCCGTCTATTTGCATAGAAAGATCTGTTTGCCTTATTGGGCCAACAATAGAAGAAATATTGAAAGAATTACCGTTTGGCAAAACAAAGGAATCAATGTCTTCCAGTTTAATTTTGGCATTGACAAGATTAAAATGAACCTCTGTTTTATCAATGTCAGGCAATCCTTTTAAATCTAAATTAAAATACATGTGAGAATTACTTCCAAAGTCAAGTTTCATTTGTTCCGTTTGTAAATCGGCAATGGTGCCTCCCGCATAGCCATTCAATATAACGGCATTACGCATACCGTTTAATTCAGGAACAAATCGTGCTATGTCATCAAGCCCAACTTTTGAATTTTTGAAATATGCATCCAAAAACACTTCGTCAACAAAAGAGTTAAAAGCCTGCATGGAATCATACCTCATCGAAAAGTCCATGTTGAGGTTGCTGTTTTTAGTAAGCAACTTTAACATCTTAGCATCTATTTTGTTTTTTGTCATCGACAACTGCGAAGACATGTGCAAAAGATGAAATCCCGATTGTTCGTAAAGTGCCAAATGCTGTAAGTCTATTCCCGTAACGGAATCGTTGTTAAACAAATTTTGTCCGATTAAATCAATATTGGACAAAAACAGATTGTTGAAATTTATGTTATTGCCGGCAATTAAATCTTTTCGCAAATCCTGCATAAAAAAGCTGCATTTTCTCAATTCAATCATTTCAACCTGCAAAGATGTTGGGCTTGTTTCTTTTGGTTTGGTTTCTGGCTTGCTTCCGGAAAAATAATCAATTAAAAACTGTAAGTTCAAATCTTTTTCGTTGGGATAATGAATTAAATGCATTTTAGCCTCATCAACCCTGATTTTTTTAAAATCCAGTTTAGAAAAGCCAAAATTGAAATGTTTTGGGGAAACAAAAATTTCCTTTGCCGTCAGTAATGGTTTCCCGTGAAGGTCTTCGATATACACATCGCGTAAGGAAATATCCAAAGGAAAAGTAATATCCAC
>CAZJYL010000218.1:0-4718 GCA_964550265.1 uncultured Bacteroidaceae bacterium | reverse complement strand
GGCTGGCAATTGGTCTTATTTTCTTTTTGGCATCTGTGATTACATTTTCCAAAAATTTTAAAAAAGGAAAACTAATTAAGCACGGGCCTTATGGAATATGCAAAAACCCCATATATGCTTCATTTATTGTGTTTTTTGTACCGGCATTGGCAATTCTGTTAAGGTCGGGCGTTGTTTTTATTATTGATTTAGCCTTGTATATTAATTTTAAAATTTTAATCAGAGAAGAATATGTCAATTTGTTGCGCATATTTGGAGATGAGTATAAGCAATATTCACGAAAGGTTAACGAAATTATCCCGATTCCTAAGTTTTGACGTAAATAATACTACATCGAAATTTGGCAAAAATATTGTGCGAAGTATTTTTCATGTCATTATAAAAATTTAAAAAATGAAAAAGATAGTATTGTTAATTTCGATTTTACTGACATTTTGTTTTGTAAATGCACAAAGTAATATAAGACAGGGTTCAAGCTCTTTTGGCAATGTTTTATACAATTGGGACGGAAAATATTTAAGGCAGGGTTCTAGCTCATTTGGTAATGTGATTGTTAATTGGGACGGAAAAAATATACGAAAAGGTTCAAGTTCTTTTGGCGATGTGTTATATAATTGGGATGGCAAATACCTTAGACAAGGTTCAAGCTCCTTTGGTGATATTTTATATAACTGGGACGGGAAAAACATAAGAACTGGTTCAAGTTCTTTTGGTGATATAATATATAATTACGATGGCAAAAATGTTCGTAAGGGTTCTAGTTCTTTTGGCGAAATATTATATAATACCGATGGCATTTTGCCAATTGCCATATTGATATATGTTATAGAATGAAAAATATTATCTGAATGATTTTGTATCTATATGGCTTGTTATAACTAAACAATAAATTTTGTTATTATTTTTAAGCGCTAATCAATAATGACAATAAATTTAAATACTTATTAAAAACTATTATAATGAAACCTGCTTTGCTTGTTCTCATCTTTTTTGTTACTACATTATTTGTAGAGTCTCAAAACAGCAATATCATTTTGGCATCTTATAATTTAAGATATGAAAATAATTATGATGGAAATAACAGTTGGCAAAACAGAGTTGACTTGGTAAAGGAATTAATAAGTTACCACGAATTTGAAATAATGGCAACCCAGGAATTATATGTCAATCAAATAAACGATTTACTAAATATGGAAGGGTGGAGTTATGTTGGCGTTGGCAGAGACGATGGAATTAATGCGGGCGAACACTCAGCTATATTTTACAGAAATGATTTATTTAAAGTTGTTGATTCCGGAAATTTTTGGCTAAGCGAAACGCCTGATAAACCGAGCAAAGGCTGGGATGCCACCTGTTGTAACAGAATTTGCACTTGGGCAAAATTCAGACAGATAAAAACAGACTCAGTTTTTTATGTGTTTAATGTTCATTTCGACCATATTGGTAAAACGGCAAGAATTGAATCGGGTTATTTGATGTCGTCTAAAATAAAAGCGATAGCAGGAAACTCCAATGTGATTCTCTGTGGCGATTTTAATTCCACTCCGGACACCAGACAAATAAAGCATATTAGCTCAGTTCTGAGCGATGCATTTCTTGTTTCGGAGCAAAAACCCTATGGACCTGTTGGAACTTTTAATGATTTTAAATTTGTCGGAGATTTTGATGAAAGGATTGATTATGTTTTTGTTTCCAAAGGCATAACGATAAAAAAATATGCTGTTTTAACAGATTCCAAATACAATAGATATCCGTCCGACCATTTTCCCGTAGTAGTTAAAATTGAATTCAAAAACAGGTAGCAGTTTTTTTCTAAGTTGATTTTATATTTTTATAGACTTATACTACATCAGATATTATTTGCCAACGGGCTTAATTATTCATAAGCAGAAGACGTGCTCAAAATTTTAGGTTTTAGGTATTATTAATAAATTTTGTGTAAAAAATAATTTCATTAGTGTTTTATTCTGTATTATAAAAAATTAGATATTTGCACATATTAAAAAACATATTATCATGTCCGGAAAAACATTTGCCGAAAAAATTTTTAATGCTTCTGCGGGAAGCATAGTTTTTGCAAAACCTGATATCGTATTGTCACACGACAATACCGCCAGTATTGCTGGTACTTTTAAAAAAATGAATGGCGAAAAAGTGGCCTATCCAGACCAGTTGCTTATTGTGCTGGATCATAACGCTCCGCCTACCACAGCAGGATTGGCCAATGATTATCAAGCAATTAGAAATATCGTAAAAGAACAAGGAATAAAGAAATTCCACGATGTCGGAAAAGGCATTTGTCATCAATTAATGGCTTTGCATGCGCGTCCCAAAATGATAATTGTGGGTTCCGACAGCCATAGCTGCACTGCCGGCGCTTTTAATGCTTTTGCTGCAGGAATTGACAGAACTGAAACAGCAGGATTGTGGAAAGCTGGCGAAACATGGTTTAGGGTACCCGATACAGTTAAAATTACCTTATCGGGAAAACTGAATAATGGTGTTTATGCTAAAGACCTTGCACTTTGGATTATTGGTATGATAGGTAGTGCAGGAGCCGATTATATGTCAATAGAATATCATGGCGACGGAGTAAAAACACTAAATATTGCCGATAGAATGGTATTGGCCAATCTGGCATCAGAAATGGGTGCTAAAAATGCTGTTTTCCCTGCTGATGAAATGCTTGAGAAATATTTTGGACAAAAGTACGAAGGCATCTGGGCTGATGCTGATGCAAAATATATTCGCGAAATAGACATTGACCTGTCAACAATTTTCCCCGTTGTGTCTGCTCCGCATAATGTTGACAATGTTAAAGCCGTAAGCGAAGTTTTGGGAACCGAGTTGCATCAGGCTGTAATTGGAACCTGCACAAACGGGCGCATTGAGGATTTACGCGAAGCGGCAGCAATAATTAAAGGCAAAACCCTGCCCGAGAATTTCCAATTACTTATAATACCGGCATCGCAGGAAATTTATATGCAGGCATTAAAAGAAGGATTAATTGAAATATTCATGCAGGCAGGTGCCAACATATTGGCTCCTTCATGCGGACCATGCCTTGGTACAGGTCAGGGAATCCCTGCAGACGGATACAATGTTATTTCAACTGCCAATCGAAATTTCCTTGGCCGGATGGGGAATAAAAATGCAAATATTTATTTGGCATCGCCTGCTACAGTTGCCGCATCGGCATTGGCAGGAAAAATTTCAGATCCGCGTGGCATACAAAGCAACGATAAATTTCCGTACAGCATCGAACAAAGTCCGACCGTTTCGATACCTGCAGGCGAAAATCGCTTAATGGACAATGTGTGGAATTATACCGATGTAAATAATTTGAATACTGATCAAATGTTTGCAGGGAATTTAACTTATAATATTAAAAGTAGCGAAGGCGACAAGATTATGCCTTATCTTTTTAAAGGATTTGACGAAGCATTTGCAGAGAAAGTCGGAGCAGGACAGATTATTATGGCCGGCGCCAACTTCGGTTGCGGCAGTTCTCGCGAACATCCTGCGGTAGGCCTTGCTTATGCCAATGTTAAAGCTGTTATTTGCAAATCGGTTAATCGTATTTTTTATCGTTCATCAATTAATCAGGGATTGCCAATTATTGTTTTACCCGAAGCCGTTGAGGCATATAAAGCAGGTGATAAAGTCGAACTCGATTTTGCCGCAGGCAAACTGACTGTAGGCGACAAAGTGTTTACTTTCAATTCGTTACCTGAAAAATTAATGAATATTTTTGCAAATAAAGGATTAGTGAATTATTATAAGAACAATTAGTATTAATTGTTGTTTGAAAAAATGAATATAAACCTATTCTGCCGTATCGATGTTATATTATGACGTTCACACACATTTAACCTCAAACCATCCATCGGCAGTAAGTATATTAAACGTGATTCCGGGACAAGCCGTTCCGGAATCGTTTTTTTCGGCAGGCATACATCCATGGTATGCAAAAGACGCTTATATAGAGGATTTGCATAAGCACATTACAAATCCGTATTGTGTTGCTATTGGTGAATGCGGACTGGATAATCTTAAATCTGATATTGATTTTGCAGAACAAAAAAAAATATTTTATAGTCAGCTTGAATTGGCAAAACAATTTTCAAAACCCGTGATTTTACACGTTGTGCGGAGCAACAATGAATTATTTCATATACTTAAAGACTTTCCTGAACTAGCATATATTTGGCATGGATTCACAGGAAATATTGAAACTGTAAATCAGTTTAGCCGTTTTAATATGTTTTTTTCGTTTGGAAATCGCGCTTTGAAAAATGAAAATTTGTGGCGAACATTACTTGATGACTTAATTGTGTGTGAAACTGATGATTCCTCATCGGATATTACCGATATTTATTCATCATTGGCTCTTATTCGCAATATTGACTTGGAATCTCTTGCTTTAATTATTAAAAATAATATTGTAAAAATTTTTGGCAATGAGTTGGAAAGAAAGAACTGAATTAATGTTGGGCGTTGAAGCAGTTAGTATGCTTTCAAAAACACATATTCTGATTGCAGGCTTGGGTGGAGTGGGAGGTGCTGCTGCCGAAATGCTTGTTAGGGCAGGGATTGGAGAAACTACAATAATAGATGCAGATACAATTCATGAGTCGAACCGCAACAGGCAATTGATAGCTTTAGCCGACAACAATGGACGCGGAAAAGCAGACGAATGGCATAAACGATTACTCGCC
>CAZJYL010000217.1:0-4746 GCA_964550265.1 uncultured Bacteroidaceae bacterium | reverse complement strand
GTTAAAAATGATGGCAAAAATAAGATTGATGTAAATTCCTTAAAAGACCCACGAGAAAATATAGTTTTATTCTATGAAACTGATGCACCTGGACTACTACAGCCTGGAAACTTAGCTGGGGTGGTTAGTGAAGCTGAACAATCAGCCGACAGTGATGCACAATCTGCTTTTGGTTTACTAGACTTGGCTACTGGCGCACAGGAAAGCTCAACTGTTGATACTGCTACTGGTCAAACCATCTTTGCTGAAGCGAGTCAAAGACGCATTAAACACGCTAAACGAATTTTTATGAAGTTTTACCGAGCTTGTGTAATTGAACTCTTTAAACAATGCCAAGATAACTGGACTAGCGATAAGATTTTAAAACTTACTGATGAAGACGGAAACAGTGAAGACGTAATTGTTAATGCTGATGATTTGAAAGACATAGATTTTGACCGAGATATTGAGATTAACGCTGAAAGTGTTTCAGTTAATAAAGATGTGGTTAGACAGCAAATGATTGAACTCTACGACAAGGTAAAAGACGATCCTCTAATTGATCGTAAAGTTATCTTTAGAGATATGCTTCGCAAAGGTTTTGAAATTAATGATCCCGACCACTACTTTAAACAATCGGAAATAGCGCCGGGAACAACTTTAGTTAATCCGCAAACTGGGGAACAATTCACAATAGACGAAAGCGGAGAGCTGTTGCCCGCTCAACAAAATGCTGGCACGGCTCTGTCTTCCCCGGAAATGCCAATCAATCCACAAGTACCAAGCCCAAAACCCGCTACACCTAGTCAGGCTGGAATGAGTGGGGCAATTTCTGGTAAGGTTTTTTAAAATGTGGGAAAAAGTAAACAAGGATGAAAAGGGCGTTTGGAATGAATATGTTAATACCCTAACTGGTGAAAGCTCAATAAAAGAACACAAGCCAAAAGTAGTTTGGAAATCTTGTAAAAAGTTTGAAGATCATAATTTTGAAGTTACCGGAAATAGAGAATGGACTTGTACTAAATGCAATTTTAAGTTTATACCGATTATTGGTATTCATAAACTTGAAAACGGTAAGATTATAGAAACTCTACCACCTCTCAAGAAATAACCTCTTTTATTAATGGTAAGTAAGGTAAAACTAAACCTTTTGAATTTATTGTTGTTAATATAAAGATATAAGACCAATGCCGTGTGGTATGTCTTTAGTTATAGAAAGGGGAATAAGTCTATGTCAGACCTCCCAAGCATTGAACAGGCTTTTGATGAAGCCGTAACATTAACAAGTGAAAACCCTCTCGCAGAAGAAGCAGAGGCAGAAACGCAAGCTCCCGAAGCAGAGCCTGAAACCAAACCTGAAAAGGAAGTTGAAGGCAAAGCAGACGACAAAGCGGAAACAGAAGCTGAAGAAACTTTTGCAGATAAACCAAGTCTTGAAGGTAAGACCCCAGAGGAACTTGAAGCCATCTATAAAGATTGGCAGAAAAGTTATACCCAAAAAAGACAGGCTGAGAAAGAGCAGTTAAGAGCACTTGAGGAAAAATTATCTCAATATGAAGCTCAAACTCCTAAACTTGAGGATATTCCAATTAACCGGATGACTCCCCAACAATTTAAAGAGTACACTCTAGCTCAAGCAAAAAAACAGGTAGAAGCAGAACGTGATAACGCTTATATTGAATCACAAGAAAAAGCTTTTTACGAAGTTGATAAGCGATTAGATGATGAAAGTCCAGATCACGATGAAGCCTTGTTTTATACTGTTGTTGGTAAACTTACTAAAGAGAGAGAAGCCTACGAAGCAAAAAATGGATCTGTTTACGGATTTGATTTTGTCGGTAGGGCTAAAGATTTAATCAAAGCTTATGATGAGGGGATGAAGCAAAAAGTACAAAATTATTTAAAAAAGAACAACGAACGAGTTAGATCAAAGGTTGAAAAAAACTCTAAAACCAACCCAAAAACTCAATCAGCAAAAATGAAAAAAGCTGGCGGGTTAGATTTAGAAGATGCTTTTGAAGAAGCATTAACCGAGGTCAAAGGCACGTTCGGTTGGTAATGAAAGGTTACTATGGCAGACATAAATTTGGGTCAATTGGCTGCGACCACCCTGCAAAAATACCAGCCAAAATTAGTAGATAACATTTACAAAAAGCACGTTATCTTAAACCACTTAAAAGCTAATGGTGGAACTGTAATGTACAATGGCGGACGACAATTAGTTGTACCTTTAATGTATGGCACTAACTCTACTGTTCAGACTTTTGATGGAACAGACACGCTTGATACCACCTACCAAGAGGGTATTGACGTTGCAACCTATGACTGGAAGTTCTACAACGTAGCTGTAGCTTTCACAATGGTTGACAAAATCAAGAACAAAGGTAAAGAACAGGTGCTTTCTCTCTTAAAAGCTAAAATCAAACAGGCTGAATTGGCTTTGAGTGAGAAGATTAACACTGATCTTATCAGTGGTAGTGATGCAAAGGGTTTAGTTGGTTTACTAACTATGTCCGATGCTAGTTCAACCGTTGGCGGTATTTCTGGTACAACTTACTCTTGGTGGAGAGGCAACATTGATAGCGATGCAGTTACTGTTTCTTTCAGTGATATGCGTGCAGTCAAAAATAGTTGTATGAATGGCAACGGTGGCTCTAAAGTGAGTTTAATCGTTACCACTCAAGCAATTTATCAAAAACTGTTTGCACTCTTGACTGCTACCTATCAGTTCAATCCAACTCAAGCGGCAACCAAAGAAGGCAAGCGATTAGCTGAAGCTTCTTTTGAAATGCTAGAGTTTGAAGGTATTCCAGTCGTTTATGACGAAGATATGCCAACTGGTGCTATGTTCTTCATCAACAAGGACAACTACAAATTAGGTATCCTAGAAGATGCCAACTTTGCAGTGATTGATAAGAGCCAGCCTTCAGATCAGCACGTTTCCATTCAACACATTGTGTTTGGTGGTGCGGCTTATACTGATCGTAGAGCCAGTCTTGGACAAATGACTAAAAAAACGTCCGCTTAATAATAATTAGTTCTCACCTCCCATAGCTAGACGGTTATGGGGGGTCAGAGCCGAAAGGAGACCCTTATGGCGAGAAAAATCGTCGCAAGAACAGGCTTCACAGCCGCCAATGATAGTACCGATCTTAATCAAGTCGGAAGTATAATGGATGATGCATCCAATGGTAAGCAATATCGCTACGTACAAGTAGAGGACGCTAACCTAGCAGCCAACGATGTCGTTGAGTTTGCAGATGCCACTGGTACAGAAGTTACCAAAGATGTTTCCGGTGGATCATCTGTTGGACGCCAATTTGCCGGTGTAGCTGTTAACACCATAACCGATGGAAACTACGGTTGGGTGCAGATTAAAGGTTTAGCTACCTGTAAAGTTTTGAAAAACACTGCTGTTTTAGCAGGTCAAAGAGTTAAAACTGGAACTGCTGATGGTTGTGTAGCTGCTTATGCTGCTACCACTGGCTCAGAAGATTACAGTTTTGGTATGGCTTTAGCCAACGACACCGCCACCACTTCTGTTGATGGTACGGTCGCTGTTATGATTGATTTATAATCAAGAATTAACTGGTAAGAGAAAAAAAAGAGGGCTTGAAATATAGCTCTCTTTTTTGTTTTAGTTTGATGTACTTGATAAATTGTTAAAATAGAAGTATAAATGTATGTATGGCTAAAATACACGTTGGTATCGGCTTACCCTCTCCCGATCAAATAGATGTAGAATTTGCTTTTGGCAATCTCCCGCAAATAATTTTTAAAGCAAAAGAACAGGGTTATAAAATATCACTTTTATATAAAACTGGAGTAAGAACTGATTCCAACCGGAACTATATTTTAAATGAGTTTCTAAAGATTGATGACTTAACTCACGTCTTGTGGCTTGATGTTGATGAGATTTATCCAAGCGACATTGTAGATAAATTAGTTAAAGCTAATAAAGATATTATTGGTAGTGTTTATTATAAAAGAAACCACCCTCACGATCCGGTAGTTTATATTAAAAATGGTAAGAAAGACTTACCCTATACAGCAGTTGATTTATCTTTTAATGAGAGAATACCCTTAGAAGTTGATGGGATAGGCTTTGGTGGTATGTTAGTTAAGCGTGAGGTCTTTGAAAAGTTAGGCGAGGATAAATGGGCTACTTATGGAAAAAACTTTCATATCCCAACAGCTACAGAACATAAAGAAAGCCACGATTTAATATTTTGTCAACGTTGTCAAAAGCACGGATACAAAATTTGGGTGCATAATGATTGCTACGCCTATCATATATCAAAAAGAGCAGTCGGAGCAGAAGATTATCATAAAGCCATAGATTTAGAGGATGATAGTATCGTCAGCGATGAAGAAAAGCCGAAAATAGCCGTCTTAATGCCTTGCACAGATAGAGAATTGGGTACAAAAGTGATGAAACAGCTCGCTGATAATGCTGGTCTTGAGGCAGATTATTTTTTACTAATGGACGATGAGAGAAAGGGTTATGTTTATAAAATCAATGAATTTGTGAATAATCATAAAGCAGTTTATGGAAAAGATTATGACTTTTATATTTACACGGCTCAAGACGCTTTTGGTGGTAAAAATTGGCTAAAGCAAGCCTACAAAACAATGAGAGACACTGGTAAGGGTGTTTTAGCTTTTAACGATAATAAGTGGGGTGGAAAACTAGCTTCGTTTGGAATGGTTAGGGCTTCGTATAAAAAGCCGTTTTTCTTTGCAGGATACCATTCACACTACGCAGAC
>CAZJYL010000216.1:0-4759 GCA_964550265.1 uncultured Bacteroidaceae bacterium | reverse complement strand
ATATTGGCTCCAATGCCAAGCACGGCAGGTGTTTTACCGGCTTTGAGATCTGTTTGATAATAAAAAGACACATCCGTGGCAACAGATTGCCCCGGTTTAGATTGTGCTCCATTAACAAAAATACCGCCGGTTAAATTTGAATAAATATATCTTAATGATACGGCACCACTTATGTAATCAGAAAATTTCCGGCTATATGCGGCATCAATTGCAAATTCATTAGGGCTAAACTGACTGATTTCATATCCCATATTGTCGGTAAAAACAATGTTCCCAAGAGAGAAATAGCGTAAAGAACCGGCTATGGTCTGATTATCGTCAATTTTTTTATACCCCGTAAGATAGCCTAAACTAATATCATTAACGAGTTGACTGAGCCAGGGGCTATATGAAACAGAAAAACCAACATTACGTTCTATGAAAGCATATTTAGCAGGATTATAGTGCATGGAATAAACATCAGGAGTAGTTGCAGCACCGGCATCACCCATTGCTCCACCTCGGGCTTCAGGTGCAATTAACAAAAAAGGTACTGCCGTAGTGATTGTATTTATGCGATACGCCTGCTGAGTTAAATTCAGACTTGATTGCGACCATGCCGAATTTGAAATAATCAGCATCACAAGCATCAGCAAAAATGAGTTAAGTAATTTCATACTAAGGTTAATATTTGGGTTTGCAAATTTACAACTTATTATTTATTTCAGAATAACCAGTTTTTCAGATTTTTCTGCATATTGACCATCGGCACTTTTGACGCGTAACCTATATATATAAACACCTCTTGCCAATGGAGATCCGTAATCATCGTTCCCATCCCATTCTATAGGCTCAGCTCTAAATCCATTTGTAGTAACTTTTCTGTTAATAGTCTTTGCCAGTCTACCTGTAATGGTAAATATCTGAATTTGCACGTCTAAGCCACAACAAGGCTGATTGTGTTCGAACCAAAATTCGGTATATGTAGTAAACGGATTCGGATAATTAAGAACATGAGTTAAAGCAAGACCTGCCGAAGAAGACACAATGAAATCAATACTCACTTCAGAAGAATTGTTTAAAATATCCCATGCCTTTAATGATAAGGAATGCTGACCTTCGCTAAGTGATTTAAGTGGATATCTTATGGTACCTTTGGTATAACTGTCTTTTTCAGCCTCGTAATAATCATTCAAAACAATAGACTTGGCTGTATTTTCGTCTATAGTGGCAATAATATCATGACCTATTCCTGTCCCTACTGTATTTATACCACTTTCATCGCTTAAATTAGCTAAAATAACCGGATTTTCATTTGTAATTCCTCCGCTTACAAATAATTCCGAATTAAGATACAAATCAATGACTGGACCGGCATTATCGTTTAATGTTGTATCGGCACTGCCACCAATAATAAAATCATCAAACCACCCTGTAGCATCTATTATTCCATTTTCAGCATAATAACTGATTTTTCCTTTGCCATAAGAATACTGAATATCCTTTGGTACAATAAAAGAAAAACTAAAATCTCCATTTACCACGCTTGCTTTTCCTTTATAAATTACATTTTTACGCAGGCTAAATGAAGCCACATAATTTTCGGCAGGATTGTTAGCCAATGTTTGCAGATTAAAACTTTTATCGTAAACGGTAGGATATAACACGCCGTTAAAGTCATTTAATTTTAAACCGTTTCTATCCGCTATGTAACCTTTTACCGTTACATGCTTTAAAGCGGAAATGGTATCACTGAAACTTGTAACATCAACACCATTAATTTCACTAGTAACTACCTGATGCTTTGGAATTGTCATTGTTAAAGCAGGATCTCCCATGAGCATAAAATTCCGCAAATAGGAAACAGAACCATTATCTGTTTTACAATGAGCTATAAGTTCTCCTAATGTTAATAAACGTCCTCCGCTATTGTCAAAAGCCTTGTTGTAAAACGATTTGTTCAAGGCCTCATTATAACTTGCATAAGCCAGTCTGGTTGTTGTCAGCAATGCTATTCCACCGCCTGATGGGTTTAAAAACACATATTCACCGGCAGAAATTCGACCCGGGTCATCAAAACGGCTAAATTCGCATGTTGCAGTAATAAAAACCGGCAAATTGCAACTATTAGTCCATGTCTGTATGGTTGGGACATCCAGAATTCTTTCCAAAGCCCAGCCAACTTCGCCTCCGTGTCCGGTATAATTAATTATTAATGCACCTTTTTCAACACGCTGCCTTATGGCTTCGTTAACCTCAGGGCATCTTTCTCCGCCTGTTGTACTAATTTGCTTATATGCATCAAGATAAATTTTGTCAATATTTAAAAACTTAACTGTGGTATCAAGCCTTCTTGTCATGGCATCAGCCTGATTAAAGTGCATATTGCCATCTCCATCATCTGCAACAAAACAAATCTGATTTCTCCAGTCAGCCATGTTTGATATAGAGCACGAACCACTCGTACAATTGTTTGATGAAGCTTCCATTTTGCCGGGATAGGTGTATCTTCTCAGCTTTTCTACAACAGCGTTTGCTTCTTCTGCAGTATTGATTGGAATTCTTCCTACTCCGATATCAAGGCTTCCATAACAATCTTCTCCTTCGGCATTTCCTAACAGTCCAAAGAAATCATCAGTGGCATAAGATGACGTTGGGGAAAGTGAATTCTTTGATTCAAAAGTAGGAACCAAATTATTATTGTTTGCAATTCTGTTTTTATAATCATAAGATGCATCGCCAAGCAACAGCAAAAATTTAGGCATGTCATCGCTGGTTGCGGCCCGGTCGTAAAACATTTTTACAAAATCGCGTATTGCACTGGGGTCTTGTTTACCGCTTGAGAATTCATTATAAATTTCTTCAGGAGTTACAACAACATAGCTGAAACCATCCAATTGCTTATGCAGTTCTCCAATAGCAGCAGCTTGCGAGCGAAATGCAGGATAAGTTACTATTAAGTAATCGGTTTGAGGTAATGAATGCAGATTTTGATTGGCAACCTGCCCAATATATGTAGGAGTATGAAATAATACACCATTAAAAGCTATAAATTGTTTCAACGTGTCATTATTTACACGGAATTTAAATTCACCCGATGATAAATTGCCGGCAATTGAAACAGGTCTTAGCGGATTGGAAATATCCCAAATTTTTAAATTATTATCTGCATTAGACACGGTATATTCAACCACATTACCGGAGCCGGAAACATAAGGATTTCTAAAAACCATTTGATTACCCGACATTATAAGTTTTCTCCACGCTGACACCTCAATATAATCCAGCCATCCAATTGCCTCCGTATTCCCGTTTTGATAATAATTAATTGAAATGTTAACCACCGATGATGATGGTAAAAATGAAAATGAAGCGGTGCCTTTTTTTGCGTAATCGTTCTGATAACCGGATGTTGGAGCAATATTAGTTGTGTTTTGAGATGATCCGGATGCAATTATAAAATGAGAAGCGCTGGACGAGCGCCCAATTAATTCGGCATTAACTTTAACTAATGAATCATTGCAAATATTGGCAAAAGGGAAAGTAAAGTTTTTTGATAATGACGATGACTCAAACATATCGCCATACCAGTTTTTTCCACTCTTAATCAAATTATATTGATTTTGTTCGTATGCTGCAAAATCAAGAAAAGTAGTTGCATAATGGGTTGCAGGATCACTTACAGATGGCAAACTACTGATTCTCAATCCTGCGCCATTATCAAAAGTCAAATAACAAATATTTTTATCGGAATATAAATTATATGAATGCGAAAATGTAAGGTCAGGATTTTCAGTCCAATACAATACGCCCTCGGTAAAAAACAGAAAATAATCGCCCGGATCAAATGAGTTGTCACCTCCGTCATGCATATAGATGGCGTTTTCAACTAAATCGTCGTATCTTGGAGTGCCGTTATATTCAGGCAACATACGAGGTCCATTAGTAAAAAGACGAATATTGCTTGAATTAATGTTTGAAACATCTATACCCCAGCTTCTCAGATTTTCATAACTGATTTTATAAATTCCGGCTTGTGAAGTGCTTATTTTATACCATGTGCCATTTTGAAGTACAGAATTTGAAGCGTATGCGCGCTTTACCATAACATGTCCAACTTCATTGTTCAACAACTCAGAACTCTCAAGGTCATAGCTGATTAATCTCTCTATTTCGCCAGTTGCAGGGTTTTTACGAAGACTACCGATAAAAACCGAACTATAAAACGACTTTTTGATTTCAGAATTATGTACTACAATTAAAAAATCTGATGGAATATCATCAATTATTTCTTTAGGCAAATTGTCAGCCACAATTTTCTGTGTAACGACATTGCTTAGTTTAGCATTTATTGTATTTTTATCTGAAGAAATATTAATATTCTCTACAAAAAAAGGGATTTTGCCTAAATCAGTAAGTATTGTGTTTTCAAATGGAAAAGAAATCTTTTCCAGAGAATTAATATTTTTATTTTCTGCAATTTGCGATTTAAGTAACAAACTGATTTGCAACAAAATAAGTAAAGCTACAAGCCTCATAAACGACAAAAATAGGTTAGTAGTAGGCAAAATAACACCAATATTAAACATTTATTGTATAAAGCCAATATAAAATGTCATTTTAAAATTAATATTAATAAAATTTTAATTTGCTAAAGAATTTCATTTATCTTTGTAACCTTTCAACAAAAACCAAGTATAAAAAACATGAGAAAATTTTGGTATTTTTGAAAGAATTTTATTTTTATTTTTGTCATTAAATTATTTATCTATGGCAGGAC
>CAZJYL010000215.1:0-4766 GCA_964550265.1 uncultured Bacteroidaceae bacterium | reverse complement strand
ATGTACTGAGGATGTGTTTTTGCCATTGCTTAAAAAGATTTTTTCAAAAGAAAAAACGGAAATCATTGACGAAATTATAGAGTCGGGACTGAAAGGAAGAGGAGGAGCCGGGTTCCCAACAGGTTTAAAATGGAAATTTGCGGCTGTGCAAGCAGAGCAGGAAAAATTTGTAGTCTGCAATGCCGATGAAGGCGAACCAGGCACTTTCAAGGATAGGGAAATCCTTCTTAAAGTACCTGAAAAAGTGCTTGCCGGAATGGCTATATGCGGTTATTGTATTGGAGCAAAAAAAGGATATATTTATCTTAGGGGTGAATATGCTTTTATGCTGCCCCAATTATATAAGACAATTGATGCCTTTAAAAATCATTTAAAAAATCTTAATGTAGATTTTGATATTGAAATAAGAAACGGTAGTGGAGCTTATGTGTGTGGTGAAGAAACATCACTTATAGAGTCACTTGAAGGCAAGCGCGGTGAGCCTCGCAATAAGCCACCATTCCCTGTTGTAGAAGGATTTTCAAATAAACCAACGGTAGTTAATAATGTTGAAACATTTGTCAATGTCGTTGTTATTCAAAAATTGGGCGTCTCTGAATTTAATAAAATTGGCACACAAGATTCAAGAGGTTCAAAAGTGTTTTCAGTTTCTGGCGATACACCAAAGCAGGGAGTGTTTGAAATTGAATTAGGCATGAAGTTGTCTGACTTTGTTGAAGAATTCGGAGACGGTGACACAAAAGCAGTTCAAGTTGGAGGAGCATCGGGATTTTGTGTTCCCCGTAAAAAATTTGACGACACCATTATTGGATTCGAAGGGATACCAACAGGAGGTTCAATGATGTTATTCAACAGCTCTAGGTCGATGTATAATGTTTTACACAATTATCTTGACTTTTTCCGCGAGGAATCGTGTGGGCAATGTACACCATGCAGAGTTGGGTGTTAGCAGTTAATCGAAGGCATAAAGGCAATTAAACGCGGAGACAAAGAAGAAAGCTATTTAGACACCCTTAAGGGGCTTGCTGAGTCAATGAAAATTACGGCAAAATGCGGACTCGGGCAATCTGTGGCCAACTCTTTTATTACTATAACAAGTAATTTCCGAGAAGAAATGATTTATTAAAACTTTCAAAATTAAAAGAAATGAAAAATATTATAAACCTCAATATTGACGGCAACAATGTTAGTGTTGAAAGCGGGCAAACTATTTTAGATGCCGCTAAAAAATTAAACATAAAGATTCCTACTCTCTGTCATCACCCCGATTTATGTGTTGCAGGAAATTGCAGAGTTTGCGTTGTAGAACAAGAAGGGTCAAGAACTCTTACTGCAGCCTGTGCCACACCTGCTACTGAAGGGATGATAATTCGTACAAACACACAAAAAGTTAGAACAGCTCGTAAACATATAATAGAGCTTTTACTATCAGAACATAATTCGGAATGTTTAAAGTGTTATAAAAACGGAAATTGCGAATTACAATCCTTGGCTGCTGAATATAAAATCACTCAAGAAGTTTTCATAGATTTAGTTCCATTACACAACTACACAATTGACCATTTCTCTGCTTCTATTATTAAAGATGACAGTAAATGTATTCGCTGCCAGCGTTGTGTAAGAACATGTGAGGAATTACAATCGGTAAGCGCTCTTACAATGGCATATAAAGGTGACAACGCCAAGGTATCTACATTTTTAGAATATTCACTTGCAGATGTTATTTGCACCAATTGTGGTCAATGCGTAAATCGTTGTCCTACCGGTGCACTAGTCGAAAAAAATAGCATAGAAGCTGTATGGTCTGCTATTTATGATAAAAACAAACATGTTGTTGTTCAAACAGCACCGGCAATTCGTATTGCTCTTGGAGAAGAATTTGACATGGCTCCGGGAGCAATTGTAACCGGGAAGCTCACGTCAGCGCTTCGCAAATTAGGCTTCGATTCAGTACTAGACACTGACTTTACCGCGGACTTAACAATTATGGAAGAGGGAACAGAGCTCCTTACCAGATTAAAATCTGTTTTGGTTGATGAAAAAACAGATATTGCTTTGCCAATGATGACATCTTGCTCTCCTGGGTGGATAAAATTCCTTGAGCACAAGTTTCCACAACTACTGCCTAATTTATCAACATGCAAATCACCACAGCAAATGTTTGGAGCATTGGCAAAAACATATTATGCGCAAAAACGAAATATAAATCCGGCAGATATTGTTTCTGTTTCTATAATGCCATGTACTGCTAAAAAATTTGAAGCAGACAGACCCGAGATGTACTCAAGCGGATTTAAAGATGTTGATTATGTACTTACAACCAGGGAACTGGCAGTAATGCTTAAACAAGCAGGAGTGGATTTTAACACTTTACCGGAAGAAAATTTCGACAGCATAATGGGTGATTCCACGGGTGCCGCAGTTATATTCGGAGCCACAGGCGGAGTAATGGAAGCTGCATTACGTACTGCATGGGAAATAATTACAGGCAAAGAAGTTCCTTTTGAAAATCTGAATATTATGCCGGTACGTGGCATGAAAGGTGTTAAGGAAGCTTCAATAACAATAACATCTACTTTACCTGAATGGAATTTTCTTGAAGGTGTTACAGTAAATGTTGCAATCGCACATGGTTTGTCAAATGCAAATAAACTTATGAAAAAAGTAGCTTCCGGTGATTGTTCGTATCATTTTATCGAAATCATGGCTTGCCCCGGTGGCTGCCTTGGAGGTGGAGGTCAACCAATTCCAACCAACGCTGATATTAGATTAAAGCGCAACGAAGCTATTTATCGCGAAGATGCGGGAATGGAAATCAGAAAATCTCACGAAAACCCAGAGGTTATACAACTTTATAAAGAATATCTTGAAAAACCTCTTGGACATAAATCGCACGAACTGCTTCATACACACTACACTGAGCGCCCGCTAAAATAATCTGCTTGTTGTTTTAATATTTAACCGGGAATTTTTAATACATTTTTAAATTCTCGGTTATTGTTTTTTTTTTACTTTTGTGCAAACATTTGAGTTATTGTTTTGATATGAAAGTAAAACGATTTGGTGTTTCACTTGATGAACAACTGCTAGATGAATTGGATGATTTTGTAAATAAACGTAAGTTCCCTAATCGTTCTCAGGCTATCCGCTATTTAATTTCAAATTATCTTGTCGAAAAAAAGTTTGAGGCAAATAAAATTGTTGCGGGTAGTATTATTTTGGTTTATGATCATCACAAACGCGATTTACAATCGAAATCAACTTCTATCCAGCATGATTATCACGATGTTATCCTGTCGGTTATGCATGTCCATATAGACCATCATAATTGCCTGGAAACTATTGCTGTTATGGGTAAATCGGCAAAATTAAAAGAGCTTGCCGATAAATTAATTGCCATTAAAGGTGTTAAACACGGTAAATTAGTGATTACGACAACAGAATAATTTTTTTATTGTGAGGATAACACGTTTTTATATTATTGTAATATCTTACTTGGGTTCAGGAATTCATGTGAACGAAGAAATATTGTAAAAACTGAATTTTATTCACCACAAAAAATGGAACACCTGCAAAAATATTAAATACCGAGTATTACCAAATTAAGTAATTGTAACACAAAACACAAAAAGCTATGAGAGTTTTAAACAAATTGATTATTTTGGGATTGTTTTCTATGTTAACAATCATTTCTAACAATATCTTTGCTCAAAACGTAGCAGATACCATCTACGGCAAAGAAGTCGTTATCACAGCAGCAAAAACACTTCAATCAACCGGTAATGTAACGCAAAAAATCAACGTTATTACAGCAGCTGAAATTGAGAATATGATTATTCACAACAGAAACATTGCTGAAGCTCTTAAAATGCAGGCAGGGGCATCAATTTCAGCATTATCACGTAATGATGCCAACTGGGGGACATACTCAGGTATTGGATCAAAATACAGTACCTATATGATTGACGGACTCCCAATTGATGCATACATTGACCCAATGACGCTGGATTTAATGGCAATAGACCACATAGAATACCAACGCGGACCGGCATCAATTATGTATCCTAATTATCTTTCGCAAGATTTTGCAGGTAATCAAACACCTTTGGCAGGAACAGTGAATCTGATTTTAAAAGAGCGAGTAACAAACCCAACAACTTGTTTCCTTACCTCTTTTGGATCTTACAATACATTTAACACTCAGGTTTTTCATCAAAATTCCACAAACAATATTCATTATTTTGCGGGTGTTAACTACGAGATGTCTGATTATACCGATTATGGAATAGAAGGTTCCTGGCTAAACATGAAAAAAAATCCGGAATACAAAAAGACAAAAATTTTTGGCCGCACCAGTTGGATATCTGATGACGACAAACAAAAGCTTACACTTTTTGTAAACAAAACATTGCATAATGGTGATGCCGGACGTGTTTACAGAGGCTTTGACCATGATTACGGAATTATGAATGCAGGCTATCAAATGAAATTGGACGAAACAACCGATATCCGCGCTAATGTTGGATATAGAAGTTATGACAGAAAATGGCAGGAAAGTAATTTCACAACTATTGACAGTTTGGTATCAAATAACGGAATGAGACAAAATATAGTGCCGGCAGATATTTCTGTTACAAAAAAACATGGCAAAGAGCATTTGCTAACCACAGGCGTAGATTATCAAGGTGCCGAATATTACACATGGTCAGATCCGTTAGTAGGGTATAAAACATATGGTAATAAATCAACGGCCATGCAAACAGGTG
>CAZJYL010000214.1:0-4781 GCA_964550265.1 uncultured Bacteroidaceae bacterium | reverse complement strand
GTAATAAAATCAGTTTTTACTTATTATAAGTTGCCAGGTGCTGCGCGACTTTTGCTCGAGCAATATTTTGCGTCCCTTGATAAATTGATCGGCAGAATTATTCTGATAGTGTCTGATAGTAACTAAATCTACCGAATCGTTGTAGCGTACCATAAAACGTTTTTGTAAATCATCGAGCAAAACTGATAATTTGGCAGGCTCATAATCAAAACAAACCGAAAAACTAACAGCACTGTTTTGCATCACATGAACCTTAATGTTGTTTCGCGAAAACATCGAAAAAATATCACTCATGTTCCTTTCGTTTATAAACGAAAAATCGCGCGGAAAGATAGATAGCAATACCTGATTAAATTTGAATATAAATGATGGAGTTGCTTTGTCGTCAACGCTTTTACGGTCAATCAAAGTACCGTCACCCTCAGGATTAATAAAAGATTTTACTGTTAAGGGAATATTTTTGTTTTCTAATGGCTTAATTGTTTTTGGATGAATAACTGTGGCTCCGTAATAGGTAAGCTCAACTGCTTCGCGATACGAAATGTGTTTTAGAACAACAGCCGAAGAAATCAGTTTTGGGTCTGCACTCATAATGCCCGGAACATCTTTCCAAATTACAACTTCCGATGCATTTAAACTGTGGGCAAATATGGCTGCAGAAAAGTCGGAACCCTCGCGACCCAGGGTAATTGGACAACCTTCTTGAGAACGACCGATAAATCCTTGTGTTAGCACAATTCCCGGCTTTTCGAACCATTTTGAACTTTCGTTTTTAATTTTTGCATTTGTCTCTTCCCAATTTACATAAGCATCGCGATATGTGTTATCGGTAATTATGTAGTCGCCGGCATAAATATGATTTACGTTAAATCCCGATTTTTGCAAATAGGCGGCAAGAATGGTAGTGGCAATGCGCTCGCCAAACGACACAATTCTGTCATAACTTTTGTCGAACGAAAATTCAGGTGATATGTCAATTTCAGTTTTTAGTTTGTTGAATAAATCGGCGACAGCTTTGAATATGGCTTCATCTTCCGAAAAAAGCTCATTCATTATTGATAAATGAAATTGTTCTGATTCGGCAATTCTTTTTAAAGTATCTGATGTTTCTCCCGACACATAAGCCTGATGAACTCTTTCGAGAGCATTTGTTGTTTTGCCCATTGCCGAAAGAATAACTACCAGACTCTTATCATTGAATTTTTTAAGAATTGATGCCACATTACGCACAGCAGCAGCATCTTTTACCGAGGCACCGCCAAATTTAAATACGTTTATTGCCGATTGCATTTTTGTTTTACGTTTAATGGTGCAAAAATAATTAATTATTTGTCCGGGTAATAAATTGACAAATTTATTAATGTGGTAATAATAGCCAGGTGTTTTTGGCGTAATGGTATTTTTAAACTTAAATACGCATAAAGAATTAAAAATCGGGAAAAATATTTGAGCAAATAAATTATTATTTATCTTCGCAATCAAACAATCATTTATGCTTGTTATTGGAATTGCCGGTGGCAGCGGCTCAGGTAAAACTACCGTGGTGAAAGCTTTGATGCAGCATTTCACAAAAGGTGAAATATGTCTTTTGTCTCAAGATTCTTATTATCGCGATAATGGCCATTTAAGCGCAGAAGAACGTGCGAAAATAAATTTTGACCATCCGTCTTCCATTGAGTTTAGCTTGTTGTGTAAGCATCTTGATGAACTAAAAGCCGGTAACGACATACAAATGCCGATTTATTCTTATGTTACCTGTGCACGTTCTAAAGAAACCATTACCGTAAAACCTGCCAACGTGATGATAGTTGAGGGCATATTGGTTTTGTCAAACCCGCGACTACGTCAACGTTTAGACATTAAGGTTTTTGTTGATGCAGACGGAGATGACAGACTGATGCGTATAATAAGACGGGATATAGAAGAGCGTGGACGTTCATTTATTCAGGTTTTGGAACATTACGAACGTTTTGTTAAGCCAATGCACCAAACTTTTATCGAGCCTGCAAAAAGATATGCCGATATTATTATTCCACAGGGCGGAGCAAATAAAATTGCCATAGATATATTAACCGCAAAAATCAGTTCCAAATTGGCTGAGTATAATGGCAGTATATCTTCTTAATGATGAAATAGCTTTTCCAGACCCGCGTGAGGCAGAACCTGACGGATTATTGGCTGTTGGAGGTGATTATTCGGTAGAACGAATGCTTTTGGCATACAATCATGGAATTTTCCCATGGTTCAGATTTGAAAACGAAATTTATTGGTATGCCACAAACCCCAGACTGCTTGTTTTTCCGCATAAGTACAAACCAAACCATGGATTGAAACGGTTTTTAAAAAAGAATCCGTTCAAAATTACCATTAATGAAAATTTTACAGAAGTTATTAATTATTGCAAAGATGTTAAGCGTAAAGAAGAAGGTTCATGGATTAATAATGACTATGTAAAATCATTTATTGAACTGCATAAGTTGGGATATGCTGTTTCTATAGAAACATGGCTTGATACAGAGCTTGTTGGAGGTTTGTACGGTATAATTGCCGGTTCGGGATTTACAGGCGAAAGCATGTTTTCAATAAAGCCAAATGCGTCAAAAGTGGCATTTCATTATTTGATTATGCTTGCAAAAAAAATGAAATGGAAATTTGTTGATGCGCAGCAAGAGACCGAGCATTTAAAAATGTTAGGTGGAGAACTTGTTCCATTTGACGTGTTTTACTCTGTTTTGACCGATTATTAGCAGATAAATATCATGTTTTGTTTAAAATCACTCTTGTATTATTTTGTAATTTTGCCCCTTCAAAACCAAATTATTTAATGAAATATACCATTCCGCATTTACTTTCGGAATCTGCAAAAAAGAATTCACAAAGACCCGCTTTAACTTTTGTTGGTGAAAATGCTTTTAAATATAGCGATATCGCTGAATTAATCTGTAGTACCATTGCTTTTTTGCAAAAAAACAATATTTCCAAAGGCGATAAAATTGCACTATGGTCGGCAAATTCACCACAATGGGGTATTACTTATCTTGCCATTACCTGTATGGGTGCCGTTGTTGTGCCGATACTACCCGAAGCAATACCCGGAGATGTGATTAATATTTTAAAGCATTCTGAATCCAAAATTATTTTTAGCTCAAAATCTTTTCTGCAAAAACTCGAAGAAGAAAATTTACAATTAGATATTGTTAAGGTAAGTTTGGAAACACATTTCGACAATATTTCGCTTCCTTTTGAAGTTTGCGATTTCGATGCTTATGACGTTAAAGAAAACGACCTTGCAGCCATAATTTATACTTCGGGAACAACTGGCAGGGCAAAAGGCGTTATGCTGTCTCATAAAAACATTTCGCATGTGGCATGGCATAGCAACGATGTGCAGACTATTACTAATACCGACAGATTTCTTTCGGTTTTACCTTTGGCACACACCTACGAAAATTCAATAGGGTTTTTATTGCCATTATTTTTTGGCGCATGTGTTTATTATTTGAGAAAAGCTCCAACAGCTTCGGTTTTGATGCCCGCATTAATGGAAGTAAAGCCTACAATGATGCTTAGCGTTCCATTGATTATTGAAAAAGTATATAATCAAAAAATCAAACGTACTTTTACAAAAAATAAGATATTACGATTTTTATATAGTCTAAAGCCAATACGCATATTATTGCATCGTCTTGCAGGTAGAAAACTTTATAAATCTTTTGGCGGACAACTTAAATTTTTTGGTATTGGCGGAGCAAAACTAAATGCTGTGGTAGAACGGTTTTTGAGTGAAGCAAAATTCCCTTATGCTATTGGCTATGGTTTGACCGAATCGGCCCCGCTTTTAGCCGGTGCTAACGCTGCCGAAACAAGATTTCAATCTACCGGGCCTGCATTGACGGGAGTAGAATTAAAAATAAACAATCCAAATCCTGAAACCGGTATTGGCGAAATCTGGAGTAAAGGTCCAAACATTATGATGGGCTATTATAAAGAACCTGAACTTACTTCAGAAGTTATTACTTCAGATGGCTGGTTGAAAACAGGTGATTTGGGAAAAATTGACAAAAACGGATATTTATATATTTTAGGAAGATTAAAAAATGTAATTATTGGAGCTACCGGAAAAAACATTTATCCTGAGGAAATTGAAGCTTTAATTAATAATTATCCATTGGTTTCAGAGTCTTTGGTAGTAGAACGAAAAGGACGATTAGTTGCCCTTGTTCAACTCAATATGGAAGAAATTGAGTTGCGAATTGCCGAGCTAAAATCATCATTCGAAGCAATTATTCAGCAAATTATGGAGGAAATCAAAGCTTATATTAATTTACAAGTAGGTCAGCTTTCGCAAATCCAATCCGTAGTTTTACAGCCGATACCATTTGAAAAAACAGCAACGTTAAAAATAAAGAGGTATTTATATACTTAGTGTTTTATTTGCTATTAAGCTAAAATATTTTCATTTTTATAAATGAAAAAGTAGTGATAGCTATCATTTAAATTATTTCTGTACTTGACTTAAAGAGAGCTTTTCGTGTTTATTAGTCAATTACAACTAAAAATTTCCAATCTTGGTTTCAGCATAGATTATATTTAGATTTTCACTTTTGATTAATTTTCCTACCTTAGCATTAAAATACTTTACAAATGAAAAAATTCACATTAATTTTTGCAATTGTTTTTTCCGCATTTGTTATTGCTTCATGCGGATCCGGTAAAAAAACTGATAATCAAACCGACTCAACCAGTGTAACCATGAAAGATAAAGTAGAACAGTATGCGTT
>CAZJYL010000213.1:0-4802 GCA_964550265.1 uncultured Bacteroidaceae bacterium | reverse complement strand
CTGACATACAGCTGTCGTCACGTAAATTTAAAAAAGATACCAGACAGATAAGCATTGGAAATTTTGTGAGTGGAGGCTCGCAAACCTTATTAACAATTGGTCCATGCGGTGTTGAGGGCGAAGAAATGATTGAACAAACGGCTCAATTAATTTCCGGATATGGCTTAACCAGCATCCGTGCCGGCGCATTTAAACCCAGAACCTCGCCATATAGCTTTCAGGGTATGGGCGAAGAAGGCTTAAAGTTACTGGCAAAAATGCGTGAAAAATACGGATTGTCTGTAGTAACCGAAGTACGCGACAGCACGCATGTAAATTTGGTTATTGAATATGCCGATGTTATTCAGGTAGGCGCAAAGGCAATGTATGACCATGGTATTTTACGAGCTTGTGGCAGATCCAATAAGCCGGTATTGATTAAGCGCGGCTTCGGGACAACACTTCAGGAATTTGTTCAGGCTGCCGAATTTGTTTTGTCAGGCGGAAATCCAAATGTGCTGCTTTGCGAAAGAGGAATCAGGACTTTTGAAACCAAATCGCGGTTTACGCTTGATTTGTGCGGAGTTGCATATTTAAAGGAAAACACAAACCTGCCAATAATTCTTGACCCCAGCCATGCCATGGGATATGCTTATGGTGTGCCTGATCTGGCGCGGGCGTGTATGGCCATGGGCGTTGACGGATTACTTATTGAGGTGCATCCAAACCCTGCTGTTGCAAAATCAGATGCATCGCAACAATTAAATCACGACACATTCAAAAGGCTTTTTGAATCGCTTAAACCAATTGCGGCTGCCGTTGGAAAAAGCATAGTGTAATTTGATAAACCCCGCATTTACCGAAATTAATTTTATTTAAAAAATCATGAAAACATTTGTTGATAATTTAAAAAGAATAATGGCAACCAGCGGGCTTGATATTGACGAGTTTGCGGCTAAATGCGGTATTGATAAAAATATTATAGAGTCTTTTTTGGCAGGAAAATCATATCCCAAACCTTCGGAGTTGGTAAAAATTGCCGGTGGGCTTTCTTTGCCTTTTGAGAGTCTGTTAAAACCTTTTGCGGTAATTCCACCGGATTTTAACTGTAAGTTAATTGCCATAGACATTGATGGGGTAATGACAGATGGCGGAATGTATGTAACTTCCGACAGAAGGGAAATGAAAAAGTTCAGCACCCGCGACGGCATGGCAATGCGTATTGCAGCCAGGCTTGGAGTTGAGGTTGGATTTATCAGTAATGGATTGATGGAAGATTTAATTGCATATCGTGCCGAAATGATTCATGTGAAGAGATGGTATGTAGGCAATGAAAAAAAACTGCCTGTTTTGGAAAGCTGGTGCAAGGAAATGGGAATCAGCCTTTCGGAGGTTGCTTTTATCGGCGACGACATAAATGATATGGAAGTCATGCAGCAGGTTGGTTTAAGTGTTTGCCCTGCCGATGCAGTACCGGCCATTAAAGCTGTTTCTAAAATCGTTTTACAGACTAAGGGAGGTCATGGCTGTGTACGTGAATTTGGCGAAATGCTTGGCTGGACTAAATAAAGCCGTATATGTTATAAATTTGTTATACAATATCATCTAATCAGGTCAAAAAAATTTCTACCTTTGCAAAAAATTTGAAACATGAACACGAAAGTAGCATTGTTTTCCGGTCAGGCCACCATGCCTTTAGCTGAAAAGATTGCGGAAGCTTACGGCACCAAGTTGGGCAATGTTGAAATAATGCGCTTTTCGGATGGAGAGTTTCAGGTTTCTTTTGAGCAGACCCTTCGGGGAGCAGAGTTGTTTTTAATTCAGTCCACTATGGCTCCAACCGAAAATCTGTTTGAATTACTTCTGATGGTTGATGCAGCTAAACGTGCTTCGGCTCACTCAATAAATGCGGTAATTCCCTTTTATGGTTTTGCCAGACAGGATAGAAAGGATAAGCCAAGGGTGGCTATTGGCGCAAAAATGATTGCAAACCTTCTTATGGCTGCCGGCGTGGACAGGATTATAACCATTGATTTACATGCCGATCAGATTCAGGGCTTTTTTGATATCCCGGTTGACCATTTATTTGCATCTTCTATTTTTATTCCATATCTAAAAAGCCTGAACATTGATAATAATATTGTAATGGCTTCACCTGATACGGGTGGAACAAAAAGGGCAAATGCGTATTCTAAATTTTTAGATTGCGACATGGCAATTTGTTATAAGCAGAGGTCTAAACCAAATCAAATAAGCAACATGGTTTTAATTGGAGATGTTAAGGGTAAGGATGTGGTGCTTGTTGATGATATTGTTGATACTGCCGGGACGTTGTGCAAATCGGCCGAGTTAATGATTAATGCCGGTGCCCGGTCTGTCAGGGCTATGTGTACTCATGGGGTTTTTAGCGGCAAAGCTTATGAAAACATTGATAATTCTGCGTTAGATGAATTGATAGTAACAGATACAATATCGAAAGAACACAAATCGGCTAAGGTAAAAGTCTTATCTGTTGCAGATTTATTGGCTGATGTAATTAAAAGGAACTTAACATGTGAGTCGATTAGTACTCACTTTAATTTAAACACTCTAATTTAAAATTAAAACAAATGAGAACAGTATCTATGAGCGGTTCCCTCAGAGGGAGCGTAGGGAAAAAAGATGCTAGACGTCTTCGCAATGAAGGTCTTGTGCCTTGTGTACTTTATGGTCAAAAAGAACAAATCCATTTTTTTACACAGGAGAAACAATTTAAAGATGTTATTTATACGTCTAAAGCATGTTTTGTCGAAATTAATATTGACGGTACCAAGCACATGTCAATTTTGCAGGATGTTCAATATCATCCGGTATCCGACAGTATTATTCATGTTGATTTTTACGAGTTCAGAAGCGATAAACCTGTGTCATTAACAATTCCTGTTATACTAAAAGGCACATCGCCGGGAGTTTTGAAAGGCGGTAAACTTCAGCAGAAATTACGCAAGGTTAAAGTAACGGCTTTGCCTGATAAACTTCCTGAAGAAGTTGTTATTGATATTTCCGGACTTGATATTAATGACTCTATTAGGGTAAAAAATGTTGAAGCCAATGACTTTAAAATCAATTTACCCGAGAATAATATTCTTGTTGTGGTTAGTCAGACAAGAAGTGTTGTTGAAGAATCAGCAGAGGGTGTAGAAGGAGCTGCAACAACAAAATAGAAAATATTTTTCGTTTATAAAAAAAGGACAGGTTTTAACCTGTCCTTTTTTTTTGTGGCAATTATTATCTGATTAATAAAAAATACGGCAACCTTGCCTGAATACCATTTATTTTTGATACACTTTTCCATGCTTGGTACAATGCGGCAAATTCACCCAACTGCTGAATTATAATTTCATCGCTTTTAATTTTTGTTTCAGAGTCGAAGCCCTCCATTAAAGATTTAAAGAAATCTTTTTGCACAGGCAATTCTTCTATGGCATATTCAGTTAAATTGGCTTCTTTTGCGGCATAAGCAATAGCATCGTAAATACCTCCCATTTCATCTACCAGGCCCAGACGCATGGCATCGATGCCGCACCATACGCGCCCTTGCCCGATGCTGTCAACTGTTTCTGTTTTCATATTACGACCTTCGGAAACACGCTTAATAAATGTTGAATAAACATCTTCAATCATTAATTGCAAAGTTTCTTTATCAAATTCGCTCAATGGCTTTGTTGTGCTGATATAATCCGAATGTTTGTTTGTTTTAACTTCGTCGAAAGTGATACCTAATCTTTGATTAAATAATTTTTGCATGTTTGGTATCATGCCAAAAACTCCGATGCTTCCCGTTAATGTATTTGGTTCGGCGTAAATTTTTCGTGCAGCGCAGCTTATATAATAACCGCCGGAAGCAGCATAATCGCCCATTGAAACAACAACAGGCTTTATTTTGTTGGCTAGATACACTTCGCGCCAAATCATATCAGAAGCCAAAGCATCTCCTCCGGGACTGTTTACTCGCAAAACTATTGCTTTTATACTTGAGTCGGCGGCAGCATCACGTATAACTTTTGACATGTGCTTTCCGCTAATTGTTCCATATTGATATTTGCCATTATTAATTTCTCCAAATGCATAAATTACGGCAATGCGGTTTTTGTTGTATTCCAATAATTTATCCTTGATTCCTTTATAATAATTACTCATTGATATATAAGGAATTTCACCGCTTAAAACAGATTTGGAAAGAATTATTTTATTTAATTCATCGCGATAAATTAAACTGTCAACAATACCATAATGAAAAGCTCCCTGAGCAGTTAAAGCCAAAAGACTGTCAGCAACGTTATTTATTTTCCCTGTATCTGTTTTTCTTCTTGATGCAATTTCCGTAACCAGATGACCCCAAATGCCATCAGCATAAGTTTGTAATTGCAGTCTGTTTTCATCACTCATTTTATCAAGTATAAAAGGCTCAATTGCACTTTTGAATTTTCCATGACGTATTATCTGAACTTCAACATCGAGTTTTGCAAGAGCATTTTTGAAAAACATAGTTTGCATATAAATACCCTTTAAATCAACTGCTCCTTCCGGGTTGAGATAAACTTTGTCGGCAACGGTTGCCAAATAATATGCTTTTTGCGACAGATTATCACCATAAGCAATTACAAATTTTCCTGAAGCTTTAAAGATGTCTAACTGATTTTTAATAGCTTCAATTGTTGCATAACCCGCATCTATATCGCTTAAATCAAGTAATAATCCGCTTACTTGAGCATCTGTAGCCGCGTATTTGATTGTTTTCAGAATGTTATTAAGCCCTAAAGATGTTTCCGAAGACATTGAAC
>CAZJYL010000212.1:0-4813 GCA_964550265.1 uncultured Bacteroidaceae bacterium | reverse complement strand
CAATGCTGCTTTAGCTCAGCGCAAATACTCTCAGCGGATGGCTGAAAAGCCGAAGCACATAAGGTTTACAGATGATATTAAAGCTGAGGTGATTGCGATGTTGAAATGGGAGTTCAGTCCTGAACAAATTGCTGGTTTAGCAAAGGCTGAAAAGCGTTTCAACATCAGCCATGAGACCATATATCAAAAGTTACCAACAAGCCGAAAAAAAAGACAACGACCGTATGACAATGATATTTTTGCTGCAAAAGAAAAAATGAAATAAGGAAAATGCCAACGCACAAAAGCAAGAGTTTGGCAGCCCCATCGCACGACCATCCCTTCGGCTGCCAAACACATGCTTTTCTTGCCCACCCACCATTGATTAATTTTAAACAAAAATTGTATTTTTGACAAAAAAAAAGAATATGTATCAAACCCATAAAACATACATCAAGTTGGACATGAAAATGTCAGATTTAATAGATGAGAACTACTCATTATTAATGCTTCTGGAACATTTAGATATTGATTTTGCAGTTGGTGATAAAACTGTAGCCCAAATATGTAAAGAAAATAATATTAATCAATCAGTATTTTTAGTTGTCAGTAACCTTTACAACGGATTTTACCCCAATAAAGGAGATATTCAGTTAATAGACGATATTCCAATAATTATAAGACTGTTAAAAAATAGCCACCGTTTTTATAAAGAAGATAAATACCCCGAAATAAAGAAATATCTCATAAAACTTCATGATAAACATAATACAGAGGATATTATATTAATTGAAAAGTTCTTTAACTATTATTTTGAAGAAGTTTTGGAGCATCTTGATTATGAAGAAAAAATTGCTTTTCCATATTTCTGTCAATTAATCGAAACCGATACCATTCAACAAGAATCAAATTTTTCAGCTAGTGAGTATAAGAAGCATCATTCTGATATTGAAACAAAACTAACTGACTTAAAAAACCTAATGCTGAAACATATTACATTAAAAAATGATTTACCATTTAGGAGAAAATTCCTTTACTGTCTTTTTGAGTTGGAATTTGATTTAAATATCCATTCAATGATTGAAGAAATGATTTTATTGCCTCTTATTACTAAAGTTGAAAAACAGCAAATGAATGGATAAATGCAAAATAAATATTGCCATTATTGAACCTTCAAATATAATCTATGAAGGACTTTCAACTCTTTTATTAAAATCAGAAAAACACTACTATTTGTATAGAATAAATGATTTTGATGAATTAAACAGCATGACATTAAAGGAAAGTATCAATATTGTAATTCTAAATCCGGTAGTAATACAAAACAAGTTGAAAGATTTTACTAAACTAAAAAAACATCATTCCGATATTATTTGGTTTGGATTGATTTATTCTTATTTTGATAATGAACTGCTTAATAAATTTAGTGATACTATTTCAATTTCAGATACAATCGAAATTATCAATCAGAAAATAAATAAATCATTCAATCATTGCAATTGCAGCGATAATACACAGGAACAATTATCTGAAAGAGAAATTGATGTACTTATTCAACTTGTAAAAGGCTTATCAAATAAAGAAATTGCAGATAAACTAAATATCAGTATTCATACTGTAATCAGCCACCGAAAAAACATAATCGAAAAAACAGGGATTAAAAGTTTATCTGGCTTGACAATTTACGCTATATCAAAGAAAATCATTCCATTAGACACAACCATGCTTTAAGTTTTGTGTACAGTATCCCCAATAATGATGATTTAAGGCTCAAGATTTCGCCTTTTTAAGTGATTGTATACTTTTTTGCTTTCCTCTTATTTTGCATTTAAATAAAAATAAAAAAGTAAGGTAAAATGAAACAAATATTTATTCTGATACTTGTGCTTGTATTGACAGGTCATGTAAAATCACAAGAAAAAACTGATGCTATGCTTTTTGGTGATGTAAAATCGGCAAAAACCCAAGAGCATATACCTTATTCAACAATATTGGTGAAAGGCACAAATATAGGGACAACTACAGATGGTAGTGGTCATTATAAACTTGCAAATTTACCTGTTGGTAAGTGTATAATAGTAGCTCAGTCAATGGGATATAAGTCTCAAGAAAAAGAAGTGATAATGGAGAAAGGGAAAGCAGTAGAAATCTTTTTTGAATTGGAAGAAGATGTTCTTGCCCTTGAACAAGTTGTTGTTACAGCTACAAGAACAGAACATTACTTAAAAGATGTGCCTGTAAGAACTGAAATAATTTCAGCAAAAGCCATAGAAAATAAAAATGCTTGCAACCTTTATCAAGCATTAGAAGGTACTCCGGGAGTAAGAGTGGAAAATCAATGCCAATATTGCAATTTTACTATGGTTCGTATGCAGGGGCTTGGAGCTGAGCACACACAAGTACTTATTAACGGACAGCCAATGTATTCGGGATTGGCAGGGGTTTATGGTTTGCAACAATTAAGTACTGTTGATGTGGATAAAATTGAGGTTGTAAAGGGTGCTGGCTCTGCTCTCTATGGTAGTGGGGCTGTTGCTGGTGCAATTAATATTGTAACGAAAGAACCTGGCTTTGTTCCTTCAACAACAGTTGATGTTCAATTGGGCAATTACAAAACCAACAAGTTTGATGTTAATTCATCTATGCGTAACGAAAAGGGGAATATTGGTTTGAATATTTTTGCTCAACGATATTCAGAGGGTGCAATTGACGAAACAGGAGCAGGGTTAACCCCAAGTGAAGTAATGAATAAGGATGGTATTTCCGACAGGGTGATGACAAATCTTACAAATGCAGGTTTTGGTTTGTACATTGACAATGCATTCCTGAAAAATGACAAACTTATTATTCGCGGAAAATCAGTATTTGAGAAACGAGAAGGAGGAACTATGACTGATGATTATTTCCGCAACCCCTTGACCGATGGAACAGAGAATATTACAACTGACAGGTATGAAGCATCTCTCAACTACAATAAAAAAATTAAAAACAACTCAGAAATTAATTTGAGTCTTGCTTATATAAACCATAACAGAAATGCCACAAATGATTCATATTTGGGTGATTATATGGCAACACATGGCGATACTGTTCCCGATTTAAGAAATATGAGACCTTATCTTGCAAACGAAAATTCTTTAACATCAACATTAACTTTTAATACAAAAATTAAAAAACATAGTTTAATTATTGGGCTACAAAGTTTCTATGACAAACTTGAAGAATCGGGAATGTACGTTATTGTTGACGAATCAAGCAGTTACCTTGGCAAATCGTATAGTTCGGTAGCAGATAAATCGGCAAGGGAATTCGGATTATTCTTACAAGATGAATGGGCGATTAACGATAAATTAATGATAGTGCCTGGTGTAAGACTTGACAATCACCATTCAGGAGAGGAGTATACATCAGACCAACAGGTATTTGAAACCTCTAATTTTCCAAAAACAAGTTTTGATGAAACTGCAATAAATCCAAGATTAGCGATAAAGTACAAGCTATCTGAAAAATTTACTTTACGAGCAAATGCAGGAACTGGATTCCGTGCCCCTTATGGTTTCTCAGAAGATTTACATCTTTGCAGTGGTTCACCACGTGTTTGGAAATCATCAGACTTAAACCCGGAAACTTCACGAAGTTATAACATTTCAGCAGACTATTACGGCAAAAATATTAGGGTAAGCACAAACATCTTTCGGACAGATTTGAAAAATAAAATAGGTTTTACCGATGCAGATGCAAGTGTTGCTGCATTGGGTTACGATTATCAATGGAAAAACATTGACGATGCTTTTGTGCAGGGCGTAGAACTATCAGTGATGGCCAATTTAGCAAAAGACCTTGATTTTGGCGTTGATTTAACCTATAATCAGGGCGAGTACGAAAATGTAAGAGCAGACTGGATTGGGACTCAATATGAAAAAGAGAGTAAATATATTTCAAGATTTCCTACTACAACAGGTAATTTAAAAATAGAATACAGCCCAAAAAAATGGACGTTTTCTGTGACTGGAAATTATCAGGGAAATATGTATATTGACTACTATAGTGAAGATGAAACCCAATCAAAAATTAAGAAAACTGAACCAAATATGCTTTTTAATGCAAGAATATCTAAGAAACTAAACCAGTTTAAATTGTATGCCGGAGTGAATAACATCTTCAATTATGTTCAAGACGAAAGACATTTAGATGATGCGGCATTTATGTATGCTCCTGTTTATGGTACAATGTTTTATGGGGGTGTAGCAATAAATATAAACCATTGATTTAATATGAAAACAGAAAGTAAAAAGCAGAAAACTCTTTTGAATTTGAGTCTTAATAGTTGCAATCATGAAAATCAAGAAAAGAAGCAAAAGACCTTTATTTCAAAAACTGAAACAACAAATTCAATGAGGATTTTTTATGTTGTATCTGATCGTAAAGAACAAGATTTTAATAATATAATGACTTTATAAACTCTTTCCCATTGACATCATCCCTTCGCTGTCAGGCACATTTGTAAGCCCACACGAGCCAACGCTTCATTCAAAGGCTTACAAAAGAGCCTGCCAGCCCATCCCGCCCTGACGCACTGAAAAAAGGGGATTGCAGCAAAAATAATAGACAATTCATTGACTGACAAAAACGGCCAGTTGGTAACAAGGTATATAAAACATTTGGCAGAAAGTGCTATATTTGTGGTCGGTACACTTAATAAACTTTTTAGCGGTTTGATAGTGAATTGCCCTGAAATGCCAAACGTTTCATATACCCGACCGATATGGGAAGACAAGAAAAAAAGGAGGAGATTTGCACAAGTATTTGCGTCGCAAAGGACGTCGATATAGAA
>CAZJYL010000211.1:0-4823 GCA_964550265.1 uncultured Bacteroidaceae bacterium | reverse complement strand
GAGCAGGCGGAAGTCTGGCGGCAAGGGGCGCAAGTGCTCTCGCCGGAGCGGCGATGGGTTCTGCTGGTGGTCCGGTAGGGACTGCGGCCGGGGGTCTTGTCGGCGCACTTATTCCCGGCTTGGCGGCTTTATACACATCAAATGAAGAATCATCACAGAACAAGGCGGACGCCTTCAATGCCCTTATTGCAAAGGGCGTAGACCCGATACAGGCCGAGAGGGAAGCGTTCTGGAAAACATATATACCCTCTATGGCTGTCACAGCACCCCTTGACTTCTTAACTGGTGGTCTTTGGACATCGGGCAAGAAGATTATGAGTGAAGCCGGGGAGCAGGCGATTAAACGTGCGGCACAGGAGACGATAGAGAATGTTTCTAAGAGAGAGCTTGTTCAGAAGATCGCCGGGTCGAAGATTGCGCAGGAACTGGCGAAGACGCAGATACTTCCGAAAATGGGCAAGGTAGGCTTAAGCGCTCTTTCTGAGGCTGGAGAAGAAGGCATACAGACAGCCGCACAGCAGTGGGGCGGACGTGATCCCTTCAATATTGGCGACATACTTTACTCGGGTGCAGTAGGCGGAGCAAGCGGCGGCATTATGGGCGGACTGAGCAACGTGCTTCCGAACAGGCAGGCTCCAAAGGCTGAGCCGAAGGCAGTAGACCCTAATGCACCTGTAACAGAAGATGCAGAGCAGGCACAGGCAACTTCGGCACAGGGTACTCCCGCACAAAAACAGACAGTAGCGGAAGGCGCTAAGAGCTATACATTTGATGACATTGCTGAGTTAAGCGCGAATATAAATTCAGAGAGAGCAAAGTTAAATGATATTATACAGGGCTTTAATGAGCAGACAAGTCCAGAAGAAAAAGCAGAAGCCCTCGCTATGCAGAAGAACTTAGATATAGCCGCTAACAGAGTCAACAAGCTAAAGGGCAGGGATGTTTCACAGAAAAAGATAGACGCAGAAATGCCTATCGCACAGCGAGCATTTAGCACTGCCTTGAGGGTGAATACTGTTAGGGGCATCAACAGCCCTGAGGATATGACGGTGGCTGAAACAGAATCAGAGGCACAGCCAACTCCATCTCCTTCCGATACAAAAATACCTGTCACCAACGTGAATAAGGGGAAGGGTAAGGGCGGCGTTACAAAGGGTAAGAACGTCCCCGCCGAAGAAACTAAGACTCCTGCGTCACAAGAGGCATCGGATTCCACGGCAGAGATGCTCAATAATGCCGTTGGTGTAACAAAAGAAGAAGTCCCAGCGACAGAGCCAGAGATTCCGGAGACTGCAACAGAGACAACGGCGCCGACGAAAGAAGAAGCAATAGCCCAGACGGCTCCAGTCAAGACCACAATCGAGACAGAAGAAGAACTGGACAGTCTTATCGGCGGTGAAGACTTTAATCAGTACAAGGAATACTTGGAGGAAAAATATAAGACTCCCCCGCACAAATTAACTAACCAAGAATACACCGCTCTTGGGAAGATAAGGAAAGCAACTCAGCTTATCAACGAGAGTAAAGAGGCAGAGGCTGAGGGCGACAAGGTAAAAGCCAAGAGCAAGAAGGCCGCGGCGCTTAAGGCGCTCAACACGGTCTCTAAAAGAATAGACGCGGCACAGGGGCCCGTGGATTCTATGGGGAATGCCGTGCAGTCTTGGACTGCTGACGAAAACAAAATACCAGACTCTGTTGCCCATTTATACCCGGGTAAAAAGGTCGGCACCATAGATAATAAGAGCGAAATAGAACGCGAAACTAAACTCCTTAAAGCAGGATCCAGAAGGATGACGTTTTTAAAATCGGAGAACGCCAAGCGCGAGTTCCTTAGCGCGGCTGAAACTGGCCCGTATCTTAAGGCGCTTAAGACCCGGGACGAGTTGATGGCGAAGGCGAACAAAGGGGAAGCCTTAACGGTTATAGAACGGAGAAACCTCAAAACAGCCAATGAGGATATTTACAGTATTAAAAAGGCTAGAGGGGACCAAGGCTCCATTAAAACCGACGTTGACAGAAGGAGAGAGCTTGCCGAGCTAAGAGATACGGAACGCAAAAGAATTGCCCGCATCAAAGAGCTTAAAGCAGAGCACGGGAAGGCTAAGTTTAAACTTCAAAACAATGTCTACGACATAGCCGAAGATAGTCCTTTCGACACTTCTCTCTTTGATAGCTCCGAATATAAAGAGTACAAGGAGAAGAAGGCCAGACCAGAGGAGTTTTCTGAGTTCAGGATCATTTATGACAAAAACGGTACCATGGAAGAAAGACAAAGACTGGCCGAGGCTATGTTAGGCTACCTGAAACAGAACCTAGGGGATAGGTTGAAAGCATTAAGAGGAGCCTTTAAGGGTATTGGCGGTGATGGCAATCATGTCAATACCTTAATAGAAGAGGCTACTAACGAGCTTTCTGTTGCGAAGGGAACCTTTAGTTTAGCACAACTCAACGCCGCACTTTCCCGATATAAACAGAATCACACTGGCGAACTTAGCACAGAGCAACAGAAAGCAATTAACGATTTCTTGAGCGCGTATAATAATAAGAACGTAGGCACAGTCCTTAAAGAATACACTGGCGTTATTAAAAGCATGGCAAAAGACGCGCCTAAGGTTGACAAGGTAAAAGCAAAAGTTAAGGCCGCAGGAGACGAGAAAGCTCTTGGCGCACAAATAAGAGAAGATAAGAAAGCGCAAGCCGATAAGAAATTAAAAGAAGATAAAGAGAAGGACTACACACTTAAAGGGACAACGGGCGCAAAGCGTCTGTCCGAGCTTGAGGGACAGCTTCCCGGAATGAGAAGGGTTGCCGATAGGCTGGAGGCAAAAAAACTTGTCGATGCCACAGAAGAAGAGGGGCGTGTACTTGCCAGCCTAAAGAGTTTTATAAGCAAGTACGATAACGCCAAGACTGACGAAGACCGCCAGAACGCCGCAAACTCCTTCCCCAACTATATCGCGCTTAATAAGATTTCTAAAATGGCGAAGGGGTACAAGGGCGTTACGAAGGGGATACTTGACCGCTTAACCATGTCCAAAGAAGATCTGATGAATGAACTGAGCATCCCCGAAGATACTGGACCTAAGGGAGCTAAACTGAAGGCAAAAAACAAAGAAATTTTCCGTGACCCTGTAGCTGAGAAAAAGGCCCAGATCGCAGAAATATTTGGCGAAGACATAGCTAACATGAAAGACCTTAAGGCCAGATACACGCGTGTCCGCAGGATACAGGCTGAGTATGCCAAGCATAATCCACAAGCACTCGCTCCGGCAGAAGCGGAAATACTAGGTTTCTTCCGCGACGAGTTCGACAAGATAGACGAGGCCAACAGAATAAGGTCCAAGCTTGCAAAGGAAGACAGTGTCCTTAATGAGCACCTAGACCTAATAGTACAGAGCACCTCCGGCAGGCCAAAGACTGTCCTTGAGGCTCTGGAGTACATAGAGAAGCTTCAGAAGATTTTACAAGACAAGGTCGACGCTGGCAAGTCGGCGGTAAGCAGAATAGGCAGGGCTACGCTCGAAAAAGTAGAAGTATCAAAAGAAGACAGAAAGGCTGTTAAAGACTGGAAGCGGGCCCAAGAAGGGCTATCTGCGCTTATTGATGTGCGCAATGTGCTCGATAACAATCGCGAGTCGCCAGAAAGAAAACTTACAGTTGCGTCAAGGTTTATTCAGACGTATGGCTTTAACCCCGAATGGCTTGAGGCACACAAAGAAGCACCAATGAAAAAGGGTCCGACCAAGACAGCTTCGCCAGTAACAGTTGGAGACCTCAGAATCGAAGCGGTCGGCAATGAGATTCTCACGGAGGATAACTTCGAGGAGAAGAAAGATGCACTTTTGTCCGATGTCAACGACCTGTTGGAGCGCTTCAAGAACGACGTGTCGCCATGGCCCGACGAGGCAGTAGACAGGGCTGTTAAGTCCCTGAGGGTCTTTAGGGAGTCTATCAAAAAGGGCGATGTAAAAACCGTCTTTAAAATGATGAGCAATGATGACATGGGATATAACATCGGTTGGACGATAGCCTCTACAGAGGGTGGAGACATTGAAGCTCAGAGACAGCAGGCGCAAAGCGGCGGCAAGCCTGTCCTTGACAATAATGCCGAAACCAGTGGAACCTATAAACTGCTTCCGCTAAGCCAAGAGGCTTTAAGTGAGTATGAACTCGCTCACAAGGGGTTGGTTGCAAAACTGACACCCAGCAAAAAGCAGGGGGCCGCTCGGGCAGATAAGGTTATCAACTACACTAAGGCCGAGTTCGCCGAACAAGGTAACATTGATAAGTTTAAGGCTGGCCTTGAGGCCCTTGCGAAAAGGGCTGGCAAGGCCATCAAGGAAACCGTCAACCCGGATGAAAGAAAGTCTCTTAGTTCCTACCAGAAGAGAATAGGCACGATACTTAAGGTGTTTAACAATAGTGCCCTGACCGATGAAGGCCGAGTTGATGCTATCCTAAAACTCCTAAATAAGTCCCCAACTAAGATTGGCAACTGGGAAATCGAAGGAATTGACTATACGAAGAAGAGTAGCGACCCCATGCTGTCTATGCCTAAAGCCAGCGCCGATACAGGTATGGCCTCTGAAAAGTTCAATTTTACGCGGGACAACGTACAGAAACTCTTTGGTAAAAACTCGAAGGTGTTCACAAACAATAACGGTGGGTTCACTGTCAAGACAGCTAATGGCAACAAGGTGGTCATTAACACAGATGGCATAATCGAGATAAGCCGCAAGGCCATAGAACAGTCATGGGGCAAGAAGACTTTGCAGTCTATAGATAGTGGAAACGCTAAAGTGCTTGGCCTCTTTAACAAAGGC
>CAZJYL010000210.1:0-4825 GCA_964550265.1 uncultured Bacteroidaceae bacterium | reverse complement strand
TTGGCTGACAGGAAAGAAGTCCGCAATCCCTTACTGCATATAGCCGCAAAACGTTACCTGCTATGTTAAAAAAAGACGACCGTACAAAATTACAACGACACGTTTTGACGGACTGCTAATTTAACTTTGCAGACAAAATAAACGGGGAAGCTGAAAACCGATAAGAGTAGGCGAAAATTTAAATATTAAATGTTATGGCATTATTTTTAATTACAGTTAAAAGGTCTGAAACAGTAAATGGTATCAGATTAGAAAAAGGTATGAGTGTTGAAGTAGTTTCAACATATTCAAATCCAGTAACAACTAATGGGGGACACGAAGTACAAGATGCTTTTTTAAGAAAGTATAATGTTGATATGAAAAGGGCTTGCAGATTATCAACAGGTTATTTAGAAGTTAAAAAAATTAGCTAATTATGAAACCAAACATTTTTAGGCTTGCCACAAAGGAGCTGTCGCAAGACGGCTTCTTTACTTGGCTTTTGCAGTGGGCAGACAACGAACAAAGCCAACACGACCAACAATTAAACAAAACAGCACAAGATTTTGTAAGGTTGCTGCTTAAACAAACACCTGACTTTAAAATAAATAAAGTTGAAGCGGGCAGACAATGGAATAATATTGATATTTGGGCTGAAATTAATGACGAGTATTTTATCGGAATTGAGGACAAAACCAATACTGGCGAACATTCTGAACAGTTAGAACGCTATAAACAAATGGCAACTGACCACTACAAGGACAAAAATTATAAACTTGTTTTTGTATATCTTAAAACTGGCAATGAGAGCTCAGCGACACTAAAAAAAGTCATTGAAAAAGGTTACTCAACGTTTGACAGAAAAGCCATTTTAAGTGTTCTAACCCAAAGAGAAGTTAAAAATGAAATTTTTAATGACTTCAAAGATTATTTGATAGCAATAGAAAACAAAACAAATTCCTACACAAAGTTTGAAAATATAACATCTGACTGGAAAGCAGGAGAAGGATTCTTTATTAAACTGCAAGAGCTCATTCCTGAATGGACAGACTGGCGTTATGTTCCAAATCAAACTGGTGGGTTCTTGGGTTTTTGGTATCATTGGAATGGCATAGACGAATGTAGTATATATATTCAAATTGAAAACTCCTTCGACTATGGAATAAAGTTAATATTAAAAGTAAGCGACTGGGAGCCAAGCACCGATTTGCTTTATGAAATTCTTGGTGAAATGAAACCTTTTGCTCTAAAAAATGGGCTTTCAATTACTAAACCAGACAAATATAGAGCAGGTGAAACTTCAACTTTGGCAATTGTTGAAGATGCTTTTGCAGTTGACAATGACGGTAATTTGGACATTGAAAAGTTTGTTGGAACATTGAAAGCACTTGAGCAAACGATTGATGAGTATTGTGAAGAAATCAACACAGCAGGTAACAAAGGCTAAAATCAAGCGGGCAGAAAGTGGTAGTTTGAAGAGCAGTACAACTAATAAACTTTATCGCAAGTTGACAGTAAAGTGCTCCGAAATGCCCGCCAGCTTTTAGCCTCAGCCGTTATAGGCAATTAAAAAAGCACTCAATTTCTTAATAATATAAGGTTAAATAAAATTGCAAATGTCAAATTTTTAATCTATATTTGTTTTTGTAATCATAAAAATAATTTATTATGGCAGAAGTTAAAAAAAATGATTGTGAACAAGTGGACCAACCACAGTTCAATCAGAGAAACGTGCAAGCATTTTTAGATTCTCTTTCAAATTTGGAATCGGATAAGCAAAAAGAGGTTCTTAATAACATTGAAAAGAACGGGATTTTAAATTTTCTTTGTGAACATTTTACTATCGACAAGAACTTTATGAAAGCAATTGATGCAGCTCCTGATTTTATTATTGAACAAATACAAAGTTCTCTAATAAAAGGAATTCCAGCAGCCGCTAAATTTATTGTCTCAATGCCGGATATGTTTTTAGGTGAGGAATCCAACGGCATTAATTCATTGAAAAAGAAAAGACGTAAAACAACAATTGTTATAACGATTGAACCTGTTGAGGGACTGGCAACTAACGATGGGAATGAAGGTTTAATTGGCGTTGTTAATTGGAATCTGTTCGGAGGAAGATAAAATGAAGAAAATATTTTCACGACTCCTTATTTGTTTCACTTTACAATTCTTAGTTGGGTGTAGTCTTAATAAATCTTTTTTACATCCAACTAAGATACCTTCTGATATAGCCAAGTTTAAAATCAATGAAACACAAATTGACACTTCGTTTATTGTATCAATAGACCATCAAAATGATTATAATCCTACTTTCCTTAAAAATAACAATAAAGATACTATTACTTTAAATTATAATATTAAAAGTTTGATTTTTAATAATAGTAAAGGAAAACGTTTAAATGCTTGGTTGATGACTCCTAAATCTGATAATAATGAAAAAACAATAATTTTTTTTCATGGAAACTCAGGATCTATTTTTTCCAACTTTCAGCTTATATCACCCTTAATAAATTTAGGTTATAATGTTTTTATTTTTGATTATAGCGGATTTGGTTTTTCTCAGGGTAAACCACTATTAAAAAATACTGTTAATGACGGTGTTGATGCAATCAACTTTGCAACCAACCTAAGTCAACTTAGCAATACAGATTTTTTAATATATGGTCAATCACTAGGAGGACAAGTTGCAATAAAGTCTTTTATGGAAGTAAAAGACAAATCACTTAATATTAAAGGGATAATAATAGAGGGAACATTTACAAATAGTAAGGAAATTGCCAAATTTGATTCTGGAAATTTTGCTAAACTTATTACTAAACAAGTTTTTAATACTTCTAGAATTATATCAGAAGTAAATTTACCAATTCTAATAATTCATAGTGAAGAAGACGAGATCATCCCTTTCGAAATGGGTGAAAAGCTATTCTCAATTGCATCTCAACCAAAATTATTTCTAAAAATAAAAGGTCCGCATTGTTTTGGGAATATTTTATATGCTGACACTATTAATTATTATATTGAAAAACTCATTCAATAAATACCATAAATGCCTATAACATCAAATAAGCACCAGCCACAATAAATAACTTCGTACAACGATTTTTCGTAAAGATTAAATTTGTGTTTTCGTATCAGAATTTTACGTAAAATGTGGCCGTTGCCTATTTGAGAACCGTTACCTGCAAGCTTAACAAAACACACCGTAAAATGACAGCAGAAGAATTTGTAAGAAATTTTTATTTAGAAAGAAAACATATTTTGGACAAATCATTTGATTTTGAACAAGAATGTAAAAGTTATGTAACAACGAAAATTCAAGATTTAAAATTAAACGAAGAAGACACCGAAAAAATTAAGCATATCATTTCTGTACTTTTGACAGACACTTTTTATGGAATATTATTAGGACTTGACGGTTCTGCAAGTATTGGAAATAGACAAGAAACCTACAAGATAACTGCCGAAGACAATATTTTAATTTCAGAATGTGGAGACATAGAAGGTGAAGATTATGAAACATTTTGTGCAAATAGACTTGAATGTGAAGAAAACGAGTGCGATTTTGTTGCTCAACTTAATTTTAAGAAAACAGAAGAAGGAGGTAGAACACATTTTGCATTAAGTGGTTATAGACCACAAGTGAAATTTAACTTTACAGAGATGCAAACTTCAGGACAACAAACATATATTGACAATAAAATGGCATTTCCTGGAGACAACATAAATGCTTTAATAAAATTGACGACAACAGAACATTTAAAAGGACATTTGAGAGAAGGAACAATTTTTGAATTTTTAGAAGGTAACAGACTAATAGGAACAGGAAGAATATTGACTTTAAAAAACGAAGAATTAAAAAAAGCCTGCAGGTAACAAGGGTTTGGCGGAAGTGGGGCATTCGTGCTAAATTGAACATTTGGAATTCTAATGAACATTTGTGCTAATTTGAACATTTGTGCTTCTAAACCCCACCTTCGCCAAGCCCCAAACCGTTAGTGGCAACCTATATGACTATTGCTATAAAATTTATCCCGTTTGGTTCAACCCTTCCCAAATTGTATTTCTGACAAATTCGAGCAATTTTTACATATAAGTCTGATTTTGTGTAAAACCTGTGGTCATCAATTCTAACTTTTATTGCCTTTCTGTTAATAGCTGACACTTCTAATTTGCGTTCTAAAAGATGTTCAATGGTTGAAACAACCTCTGTTTGTTTTTTTGTTAATTTCATTATTTTAAATTTTAGGCTGCCACTAACATAGTATTGCTGCAAGTGGGGCAGACGTGCCAAATCCAGCAATTGAACTCTAATTAACTTTTGTGCTATCGTGAGGCGGTAGTTCTTATAATCCCCACCTGACAGCAATACTTTGACCGTTAGCGGTTATGGCAAGAAAAAAACACTGACAAGAAAAACAGATAAAATGACTATCTTTGTAAAAAAAAAATATTATGACACTTTGGAATAATGATACTGAAATTCAATTCTTTACGGAAGCACTAAAAAACTTTGCTTCTCCTGAACAATTATTTTATAACCTGCAAGGAGGATACTTTGCTTATGTACCAAAAGGTTCAGATGCTGAAGGACAAACTTTACAAAGCAGAAACTCATTAATTGGACAATTTACAGAAAAATGGAGTAAAACTCTTTTTGAACCAATTGCAAATGAATTGGGATTATTTGCGGTTAACAGTGTAGTATGTGATGAACTTGGCTTGTCAAGACAATCAAGTGCAGACCTTGCCTTTTGTACCACAAATCAGACAAACCAAAAACCTGAAAACATTAAACTGCTTTTTGAAATTAAAATGAGTGTTGTGTCGAACTACAAGTTTACAC
>CAZJYL010000209.1:0-4837 GCA_964550265.1 uncultured Bacteroidaceae bacterium | reverse complement strand
GTAGTGTAATACAATTTAGGCACAAGTTGAGACACAAGTTAGCAAAATATAAAATCCAGTTTTAGTTTTGCATAAGAAATTTTGCACGGGGGGGTGGTCAGGATATACGATACACCGTTGTCGCCAGAACAGATGCTGGCCTATAACCAGTTCCTCAAAGAGAGCAAGAGGGGCCTGGATGAAACCGACTACGATCTCAGGGGCTTCTTTAAGGACGGTAATTCTTTCGATGCCGCAGGACACGGTACTGATTGGTATAAAAAACCAAACCACCCAACCTTTAGTAACGAGAGCCAGTACCACGGAACCCCGGCTCCATCTGTACTGGGGAAACCAATCAGGCAAGCCGGACCCTCGGAGATGGATTTTTTCCAGCGGCACCCCCATATTGGCGGGTATGCGGCAGAGGATGGGATGGTCGTACTAAACCCATTCACAAGCCTATCCCCCAGCGAGTTAGCGGCTGTTGCTCAAAACGAGGCTGCTCGGCAGTGGCTTCGTAATATGAGTACGCCCCCTGATATTCGTTTAACCGGAGCGCAACAGCAAACATTTGCCGGATATTCAGAGAACCCAAGGGATATTCAGGACACGATACTGGCACGAATAATCTCTGGGGATCCCAGTGCCGGACAAGCAACAGCAGAGCAAATGTCTGCGGCGCAAGGCATCATGGACTATATTAACCAAAACATGAGACAGCCAATAAACATGGGGGGGCAATGGTTAGGGGACGAATTCATTCCATCGCAACACAACCTAGATGTCCACGGAACGAGAGGTATAGCACAAGAACTGCTTCGTTCTGGACAGGGAGTACGACTCGGAGGTCCCGGCATTCTTGAGGCATTGATTAGGGAAATGGGCCTTTAGTTTGCACGAAAAGGCAAGTTCATTAGTTTAGTTTTTGCACGAAACCACTGAAATTTAGATGGTTCCATGCAGAAATTAAAACGAAAAAGTGTCACATCAACACATAAATTACAGCGAAAAACCGGAGGAGTGCAGTTAAGGGGTGGTTCAAATAACATGATTATCGGAGAAAGAATAACAGAAGAGGCGTCCATAGACGACCAAGAACTGCTGGAACTTCAAGCTACTGCCGAATCCCTTGTCGCCTTCAGGGAAAAGTTTTTAGCCGCTCCAAATGACGTTGAGGCGGCGCCGTTTCATCATAGATGGTCGCACTTGCTTTTAAACAGCAGGGAACACGTAGCTATCATGGGATTCCGCGAAAGCGCAAAAGACCAGTATGTTTATCAGGCCAACATTATGCACGCGCTCACATACCCAATGTACAACCGAAGTTACATAGTTATCATTTCAAACAACAAAACCCAAGCCAGCCAAAAACTTAAAGATATAACTCGCCAATTCCAGTCTGTTGAAAACAGCAGTCTGCGCTTTAACGTGGCGAAGATCATAGAAGACTCTGGGGACGCCTTCCAAGTGCAATACCTTGACGGTATGCAAGTCAGGATAGAGGCTTACGGCAAGGGAGCCGCAGTCCGAGGCATCGTCTGGGGCGCCAAAAGGCCGGACATCGTTATCCTCAACGACATTCAGGACGTTGAAGACATGGAGTCTCCTATAACTCTCGAGAAGGATTGGCACTGGTTCTTAAGTGACATCAAGTTCCTTGGGCACAGCTCTAGGATATTTATGATCGGGAATAATATGGGGCCGAACTGCGTCATAGAAAAAGTATTCCAGCACGCAAGAGAGCTTAATTTTATAACTGAAAGGGTGCCTTGGATAACAGAAGACTTTAAGGCGGCATGGCCTGCCAGATTCCCGTATGAATACTGCATGGCAGAAAGAGAGTCCTATGAGTCCATCGGAGAGATAGACATCTGGGAACGAGAACGCATGTGTAGGGCCATGGCGGAAGAATCCCACCCGCTCAAGTGGGACAACATGATGTTTTATAACGAGGCCGAACTTGATTTATCGGGAATGTCGATAATTACAATGACAGACCCCGGCATTAGTGAAAAGGCAGACGCAGACCCAACTGTAATTATCACAGTAGGCATAGCCCAAGACAACAAGTGGTACATCTTGGACGTAGACAGGCGAAGAAGAAATCCAAGCGAACAGATAAACGACATATTTAGGGCGGTGTCCAGATGGAGACCAGTTTCTGTGGGCATCGAAACAGTCGCTTATCAAGAGTCGCTTGCTCATTTTGTTGAAAAAGAACAAAAGGAGCGCGGTGTTTATTTTAACGTAGTGAGGGTCAGGAGTAGGGGAAATAAGATTTCTAAGATAAGGGGCAGGCTACAGCCGCTTATGCGAGTGGGGATGCTTTATGCGCCTAAACATGCCCCTTGGCTGGAAGATTTTAAGGCAGAGGTCGGGATGTTCCCCGTGGCAAAACACGATGACATTCTTGACGCTCTGTCAATGATAGAAGACGCAAGAGCGGAGCTTCTGGTCCCGGCTTTCAACAGTAGGACATGTGTTGCAGTAGATACACCCATTCCAGCGCATTGGCCGCTTTGGTCATCAATGGTTGCCGATCCTGAAGGAGAAGCCGTTATCATTTTGGGAACATGTTCTCCTGAAGGCAACCTGACTATTCTTGACCAAATATACGCCAGAGTGACACCAGAGGAACTTTATCACAAATACAAGGAAATGACCGGGAACAGACAAGTCATATCCCTTCAAGTCCCGATGGAAATGTTTAAGGAGCGCAGGAAAACCGGACAGATAAGGTCAACCGTGTACAGTGGAGCTGGATTTAAGATGGTGCAAAGTATGTGTGACTACAGCGTCATGTTGCCTGTTTTGTCCAGCTACTTCACGACGCATGACGGGAGCAGACCAAAACTACAAATAAGCCCGAAATGCAAGAGGCTTATCTGGGAGCTTTACAACGCTCTGGAAGGGGAACTCAAGTCGAACGACAGGAAGTCTATACAGGCACTGTTGCTCTGGCTTTCATCCGGTCCCAAATGGCGGGATATGAGAAGTCAGCCCTTGAGTTCAGCACGCAACATAAAATATCCCAGCGCTGATATTCCATAAGACAAGGTGGTGTTAATGATTGGAAGCTACATATAACCCAGAATTACCGGAAGTAGAGGAAGGACGTCCCGTTGTCGAGGAAGACAGCAAAGACCCTAAAGACATAGCCCTCCGAGTCGTCAAGGCCGATATAGAGGTTGCTAAGACTGCCAATGATTCCGAAAAGGACTTAAGACAGGAAGCATATAACCTATATAGGGCTATGGGTGACGGGAAAGATGACAGGCCGGGCAGAAGCCGCATTAAATCAAGTGACGTTATGGATATGATAGAGTGGCTTATGCCGGCTCTTATGAAGGCCTTCTTCGGCTCTAGGAAGTGTATTTCCGTAGAGCCTATAGGCAGTGAAGATATAACCAAGGCGGAGAAATTCCAAAAGCTCCTTAACTGGCAGTTTGTGGACAAGGGCAACGGGTTTAGAACAGGACACGAGTGGATGAAATCATCGCTGGTCTATGGGCTGTCCCCGGTCAAGGTCACGTGGCAAGACCTCTATGTGCGCAAGGGTTTTGCTTTCCCTGAGGTCACTGAGCCACAATTTGAACAGCTCAGGAGAGACGGAAATGTCGAACGTATCGAAGTGGGCTCTGTTGATGTCAAGATGGATGTGCCGCAGATGGGGCAGAATCCATATATGATGATGGCAGGGCAGAACGTTACGCCGATGATGATAGACCCTATGATGCTGGAACCCTACAGAGTTTATCGGGACGTAAGGGGAGAGAAAAAGATCAAGATATACAGCGGCCCGATGGTCGAAGTCGTCCCGCCAGAAGACTTCTTCTGCGACCCTGAGGCCAGAGACATACAGGAAGCTAGGTTTGTTATACACAGAGTTAAGCGCACTGTTTCTTATTTGAAGAAAAAAGAGCAGGAAGGTATATACAGCAACATCGACGATGTTATAGAGTCCGGAACAGTCTCAAAAGGAAAGACTGATGAAGACGACGATGAAGCCGCAATGAGAGCCACATCGTCCTCTAGGTATTCTCACTATACATCACGGAACGATGTACAAAAGGCGCGCAGGAAAATAGATGTGTGGGAATGGTGGGGGCTTCTTGATGTAGATGACAGCGGTATAGCCGAGCCTTATTTGGTTGTTGTCGCAAATAATGTCATTATACGCATGGAAAGGAATCCTTATGCGCACGGCGAAGCTCCTTTTGAGGTTATGAGACCCATACTTGACATTTTTACAATGAAGGGTATAAGTATGGTTGACCTTGTAGGTGAGTACCAAAAAGCAAAAACAGCACTTATGCGCCAGACGCTTGATAATATTTCCTTTCAAAACAACCAAATGTGGGAAGTCGATGAGACCGCTGGGGTGGATATAGACAGCCTTATAAACCCAAGACCGGGCGGAGTTGTTATCACAAACAGGCTTGGCGCTATTAAACAGATAACTCCGGCACCCTTGGAACAGTATGCATATCAGACAATGGAGTTTATACAAGGGCAGTTGGAACAGAGAACCGGGATTACTAGGTATAATCAGGGCTTAGATGCCAATACACTCAATAAAACCGCAACTGGCATACAGTCAATCATGTCGGCTTCTTCCCAGCGCATAGAACTGATTGCAAGAGTCATGGCAGAGACTGGGTTCAGGAAGCTGTATAAAAAAATGTTGATGTTAAACCAGCAGTTTATAGATCAGGAGATTGTCATAAGGGTCCACGGACAGCCGCTCGAAATAAGCCCTGACGACCTTGCTGGGAACTTTGACGTATCTGTTGACATTGGCGGGGCGACCAACAAGGAACAGCAGGAAATCAACCAAATGATGACAGTCCTGAAC
>CAZJYL010000208.1:0-4896 GCA_964550265.1 uncultured Bacteroidaceae bacterium | reverse complement strand
GTTATATGGTTTACAGGGCTTTCGGGTTCAGGTAAAACAACGTTGTCCGAGGGACTGAATAACTCTATTTTGCAAAAGGGCTACTTTACTAAATTATTCGATGGCGATATAATAAGATTAGGGTTAAATTCAGATTTAGGCTTTAGCGAAGCTGACAGACGCGAAAATATAAGACGTACAGCTGAAGTTGCAAAAATGTTTTGCGATACGGGCTTGGTAGTTTTATGTAGCTTTATTAGCCCAACCCACGAAATCAGGGAACTGGCAAAGTCTATAATTGGGCATGAACGTTTTATTGAGGTTTATGTTAATTGCCCAATTGAAATTTGTGAACAGAGAGATGTGAAGGGTTTGTATAAAAAATACCGACTCGGATTACTTAAAAACATGACAGGTTTCGATTCGCCTTATGAACCACCATTGCATCCTGACATTGAGGTTAGAACAGATCTATGGGATGTTAAAAAATGTAACCGATACTTATTGCGTCATCTATTGAAAAAGATAAAATACAGAAAGAAAAAATGAATTATAGTTTGAATCATCTTCAGGAATTAGAGGCAGAATCTATTTTTGTTATGCGGGAAGTTGCTGCACAATTCGAAAATCCGGGATTACTTTTTTCCGGTGGTAAAGACTCTATTGTCATGGTACATCTTGCCCGAAAAGCATTTTGGCCTGCCAAAATTCCATTTGCTTTGGTACATATCGATACGGGGCATAATTTTGAGGAAACACTGCAGTTTCGCGATGACTTAGTGTCCGAACTTGGTGCCAAGCTTGTTGTAGGAAGTGTACAGGAATCTATAGATCAAGGCATGGTAGTGGAAGAAAAAGGTCCTGGCTCAAGTCGTAATGTGCTGCAAACAGTTACATTATTAGACACAATTGAAAAAAACAAATTTGATGCTTTGCTTGGCGGAGGACGTAGGGATGAGGAGAAGGCAAGAGCAAAGGAAAGATTCTTTAGTCATAGAGATGATTTTGGTCAGTGGGATCCAAAGAATCAGCGCCCTGAACTATGGAATTTATTTAATGGAAAGAAAAAAATGGGCGAACATTTTAGGGTTTTTCCATTGTCGAATTGGACAGAACTTGATGTATGGATGTATATAAGACGTGACAATATAAAAATCCCAAGTTTATATTTCAGTCATGAACGCAAGGTTTTCAAACGTGATGGAATGTGGTTGGCATGGGCGCCGTTTATGGAAATGAAAGATGATGAAGTTATTGAAACACGTACTGTGCGTTGTCGTACCATTGGAGATATCACTTGTACGGGAGTTGTGCTTTCCGAAGCAAATAATATGGATGAAATAGTTGCTGAAGTTGCTGCTTCGCGCCAGACAGAACGCGGAAACAGAGCCGATGACAAACGGTCAGAGAGTGCAATGGAGGATAGAAAAAAAGAAGGTTATTTTTAATTTTTAGCCATGAACAAAGAATTTAACAACGATGAATATTTAGATATGGAGTTATTGCGCTTTACCACTGCCGGTAGCGTAGATGACGGGAAAAGTACTTTAATAGGTCGTTTGCTTTATGATTCCAAATCTATTTTCGAAGACCAATACGAAGCTGTTAAGTCTGCTTCGGAAAAAAGAGGAGAGGAATATGTCAATCTGGCATTGCTTACTGATGGATTAAGAGCCGAGCGCGAACAGGGTATTACAATAGATGTTGCATATCGTTATTTTAGCACACCCAAAAGAAAATTTATAATTGCAGATACTCCCGGCCATATTCAATATACTCGAAATATGGTAACGGGTGCCTCAACTGCCAACCTTGCTCTTATTTTGGTTGATGCAAGAAAAGGCGTTGTTGAACAAACCCGCCGGCATGCTTTTATTGCATCTCTGCTGCGTATTCCGCACATCATTTTTTGTATTAACAAAATGGATTTGGTTGATTATAAGCAGGAAGTATTTGAAAAAATCCTGGATGAATTTAAAAGTTTTAGCACTAAGCTGGAAGTTAATGATATAAGATTTGTACCTATTTCTGCATTAAAAGGAGACAATATTGTTGAGAGGTCAGAAAATATGCCTTGGTATCAGGGATCTACATTGTTATATTTATTGGAAACCATTCATATTGCATCAGATTATGATATGATAAATTGTCGTTTTCCGGTTCAAACTGTTATTAGACCTTTTTCCGATGAATATCATGACTATAGAGGATATGCAGGGCGTGTTTCCGGAGGTATTTTTAAACCGGGAGATAAAGTAATGGCTTTGCCGTCAGGGTTTACTTCTACAATAAAACAAATTGACACTTATGATGGTCCTATAGATGAGGCATTTCCCCCTATGTCGGTTACTATTTTGCTTGAAGATGAAATAGATATTAGTCGTGGAGACATGATTGTAAGAGAAAATAATGTTCCACAAATAGGGCAGGATTTAGAAGTTATGCTTGTGTGGATGAATGAGAAGAGCTTAAAAGTTGGAGGAAAATATATTTTAAAACATTCGACAAAAGATTTACGGTGTTTAATCAAAGAGGTAAAATATAAAATTGATATAAATACATTGCATAGAAACATGGATGATAAAAATGTTGGACTTAATGAAATTGCAAGGGTTTCAATTCGTACAACTCAGCCAGTTTTCCATGATAAATACCGATTGAATCGTATAACGGGAAGTGTTATTTTAATAGATGAAGGCACTAATGAAACTGTTGGTGCTGGAATGATTTTATAATTAGTTGTAACAAGAAAAGCTATTTACAAAAAACATTTATAGGGGTTTTTGCTTTTGATAGCATAAAGAATAAAAAAAAGCCGGAATATTCCGGCTTTTTTATAATGTTTTTAGAGTTTAGAAATGGAAATACATCATTAAAGCTGCACTTGGTGCAAGAGCCTTGCCCAAACCATCATCAACCTGGAAGCCAATAGCACCACCGCCATTTGCACCTTTACTTGTTTCTTTTTCTGCAGCCGAGTTGGCTATATTCCATGTTTCAACTGTTGCAGAACCTCTTGGTCCTGTTTCCATGCCAAAGCCCCAACCGAATTCAGCAGCAATTGAAATTTTGGGAGCAAAGAAATATTCAACACCGGCAAAACCACGTAGGCCAAAACCAATTGCCATACCGCTTTTTTGGTCTAATATTCTACCTACAATTGGAGATCCGTCGCCATTGGTATAACCATTTGTAACGGACTCTGTATTCATGGTAACCGCCCAAGTATTATGAATAGAATTACTCATAAGGCCTAACAATACTTCACCGCCATAGAACCCTTGCAGGCGATTGTGTCCACGACGAAATTCCAAACCGCCACCAAGAATAAATTCAGTTCCACTCATTTTTTCTACGTCCATAATTTCACGCCATCTGTCCGGATCGGCTGGATATAATGCCATGTCAAATGGATCGTCAAAAAATGTTTTTGTTGTAAGTGTTCCCGCATTAAAAGCAAATTTCCCGCGAATAGCTTTTGTATCTTCCAAGAAATATTTACCAACGAGTACTTGATTATAACCCGAAACATAACCCGGATGTTGTGCGGTTGAACCTGTGTTATTCATAATGTTGGCAACATTAAGAAAGAAATCAACAACAGGAACAGCATCAAAACCTATAGCATAATCATCGGCTTCAGGTAAAATTGTGAAACCTTTTTTGCTGGTAAGATCTTGACCATTAACCATAACAACAATTGCAAAAATCATTGTTAAAGAAATTAAAACTTTTTTCATAACAGTCGAATTTAGTTTGACTTTATTTATTAATTAATATCGCAAATTTACAACATTATTTTATAAATTCATTTATTAATCTATAAAATATTTATTAACTAATGGTTTTTGAAAACTATGAGAATTTTTTCCTGATGTAAACCACTGAATATTAGTTATTATTAATTGTCCGTTGCCTTGTCTTATGATACATATCATTAATGTAAACAAATGCTGTTTTTAATATGTATTTTTGTTATTTGATTTTACAACATATATTTGATACTTCAAAGGCATATTTCGAGTGTCTTTATTGTTGTTTAATTTTGTCAGATTTAAAAATGATTAATAACTTTATGAAAACTATAATTGTTTCTTTCGTTATTTTTTCAACTTTGTTTTTTTCATGTCAACATTCAGGTAAATCAACAAAAGAGTCCAATATTGTTGTTACAAATGCTAGCGGAACGGGATCAATGTTTGAAATAGAATTTAAAAAGGGAAGTAAATTTCATTATCCCGTAATTGCCATTTGGCTTGAAACAGCTAATGGAGAATATATTCAAACTTTATATATAAGTAAATCTGTCGCTACCGGATATTTTCAATACGGAGGTCGTAAGGCGGCCGGCAAATTTGAGCGTGGTACACGCCGCAGGCCTGCTACTGTACCATATTGGTCACATAAACGCAATGTGAGAGAAGATGATGGTTTTTATGTGCCAACTGCTGCTAATCCAATTCCTGATGCATATACAGGACCAACACCTTTAACTAATTTCACTTTGAAATCTAAAAGTGACTCTTTATTGAGTGGACATATTCGTGTACTGTTAGAAGTTAATCAGGCAATTGATTTCAATGACTATTGGAACGAAAATCTTTATCCCAACGACATGTTTTATAAATCGTCAGGGCAGCCGTCTCTTGTATATGCAACCGACGTTATTGATTTAAAATCACCTGCTGCCGAATATGAAATGAAGTTAATCGGGCACGGACATTATTCCGGAGCCACAGGCGAGTTGTTTTCGGATGTTTCAAAACATACAACTGCCCTTCAGATTGTAAAAATTGTTGTGGTTAAAGTGAAATAATTATTATTACACAGCAACCTTGTTTTAGCTCAATTATAATTTGACTTTTTAACAACTTGTTTTATTAAGCATCAATTCTTGAAATTTAATCAGTGGATTGA
>CAZJYL010000207.1:0-4974 GCA_964550265.1 uncultured Bacteroidaceae bacterium | reverse complement strand
GCGACAAGGTAGATCACAGAATCATTAATGTAGCAATTAAATTATCACAAAAATATAAAGACAACAAAGTTGTATTAGTTTCAAAAGATATTAATTTACGTCTGAAAGCCAAGGCATTAAATATAATAGCCGAGGATTTTGAAACGGGCAAAGTAAAGGATGTTGAAGGTCTTTACACAGGTATGACTTATTTAGAAGGGTTATCTAAAGAAATAATTGATTCTATATATAAAAACGGTTTTTGTTTACCCGGCGAAATTGGCATAAAAAACCCAATTCCCAATCATTATTTTATTTTACGCAATACGAACAATTCTGTTCTGGCATATTATAATCCTCACACAGAAACTATTGAAAAACTTGAAAAAAAACCTGCATACCGCATCACTCCGCGAAATGCCGAACAGGTATTTGCTCTTCATGCCATTACGGCACCGGATATTAAATTAGTTACTTTACAAGGTGTGGCCGGTACAGGCAAAACATTACTTGCGTTGGCCGGAGCTTTAGAACAGAAAAAGCTTTTCAAACAAGTATATTTAGCCCGCCCTATTGTGCCGTTGAGCAACAAAGATATCGGTTTTTTGCCCGGAGATATTAAAAGCAAACTAAATCCATACATGGAGCCGCTTTTTGATAATCTCAAATTTATAAAAAGCCAATATGGCGATAAAGAAGCAACTCAGATTGATGAATTGCTCGAAAAAGAGAAACTTGTAATTACTCCTCTGGCTTATATCCGCGGAAGAAGCTTAAGCAATATCTGCTTTATTGTAGATGAGGCGCAAAATTTAACACCGCATGAAGTAAAAACAATTATTACACGCGCAGGCGAGGGTACAAAAATTATTTTCACCGGTGATATCCATCAAATTGACACTCCCTACTTAGATTCACAAAGTAATGGATTAAGCTATCTTATTGATAAAATCAAACATCATAGCTTATATGCGCATGTAAAACTTGAAAAAGGAGAACGTAGCGAACTTGCAAATCTTGCAAATGATTTATTGTAAGTACTGATATTTTTCAAATTCCGGCTCGTCGCAATACAGACATCTAATGTGCTGTATAGTCTTAATTATTAAAAGTATATAAAAATAAGAACCTATAACAATTGCGGCTTTAAAACTACCGGTAGTTTTAAAGCCGCAATCTACATTAACAAGCTAAAATATTGAACCGTAAGAATTTTAAACGTCAAAGCTTTTAATCACTAATTCAAACTACTCAATCATTATTTTCCCCGAACCAATATTTTCGTTTGAATAAACCCTTATTAAATATAACCCCGGCTGAACATTTAAGTTGATATCAATTTTATTGCTACCCGATTTAAGGATTAAACTTTTTACTATTTCTCCTTGTGCGTTATAAATCAAGATAGTGTTATCTTCATTATTTTGCTTGCTTAATTCCAAAGAGAAATTTCCGGAATTTGGTGAGGGATAAACGTTAAAACCGGCATTCTTAAAATCTTCAATTCCTGAGCAATCTACAACTTCGGCTTTTACCACATTACTATAATGCGAGCAAGAACCCGAAACAGCTTTTCTGCGATACCATGTAGTTGTAGAAATAAGGGATGGGTCTAGTGTTAACCCAACCTGACCCGGATAATTTGAAAATCCTGAAATGCTATCGGTAGTACTATACTCCCATTGATAAGTATAAGTACCCAAACCACCTGATGCAGGAGAAACAGAAGATATTAGCGGCACATCTCCAAAATCGCAAAAAACAGTGTCTATGTCAGCAACTTGCCCCCCATTTAATGCAATATGGTTTTGCGAAATAAAATCTTTTTTTACTGTTCCCACATTACCGCCATAACCACTATCAACTCCACTTCCGCCACTTCCACCATTAACATTGGTTACCGGATTAACAAGATTTGCAGCGCAAGGGTTTAATGCTATTTTTATTCTGCCACCGCCGCCACCACCACCGCCGCGGGCATCATCAAAGCATGTACCCATGGTACTTCTAGGTGTTCCGGCATTCCCGCCAGAACCTCCATTTACAGATAAAACACCGGTTATAGATGCAACGCCATTACTTTCTATTAAAATTCCTCCACCCGAACCACCGCCGGCACCACCACCTGCACCACCCGCAGCATCAAAAACTGATTCACTACATAATCCACAGGCATTATATCCTGAAGCTGAGCAAGTATAGCTGTTATTATTTGACACACCACCACCATTGCCGCCGTCTCCTCCATCACCGCCATTGCATGAAATATTTCCTGCAATAACTATCTTTTTGCCAGCTTTTAAAGTAACCATACCTCCGCCATTACCACCGGCACCACCATTGGTTCCGCTTGACCAGCCGCCACCGCCGCCACCGCCGCCGGCTCCGCCTGACCCCCATGTAATATCAAAACCTAAAGTTGTACCTTGAGTTGGAGCAGTAGTACCTCCACTACCATAGGACCCTCCCGCTGCATTTGCAAAACCGCTACCAAAAGCACCATACCCACCATAGCCACCCATACCTCCATAAGAAGCCCCACTTCCGCCACCGGCACCACCACCACCACCATTATGTCCATCTCTATTGCCTATGCATGCAAAATTACCGCATATTTGGGTCTCAGTACCCCCATTGCCTCCGGAGTTGCCAACACGCCCACCTCCTGCACCATATCCTGCCAATCCTGCATTGCCTCCAAAACCCGGATTTCCACTGCCATTGGCATAAGCTCCACCTGTGCCTCCCGCACCACCGGCTTCGCCCTTACCATCTCCATTAATAAAACCATACACCATTATAGTATCGGCTTCTATAGTCAAATATTTACATGCGGCATCTACTGTAAGCGTTATGCCGCTTGCAACCTCAAACCGACCTACGTTGGTGTGAGTACCACCGGCTGTGGTGGCAGAAGTGATAATCCAATTTGCCCCGCCATGATCAGTTGGGCCACATTGGGCAAAAATTTCAATTGGAAATAAAACCAATGAAATCGTTAAAATTTTTAAAACATTCCCCATGTCGATAATATTAATTTATTAAACAGATAAAAATTTATACAAAACCCCAAATATTAAAAATACAATAATTAGATTAAAAGAATATAAAACAGTTTAATCAAAAAGTAAAAATAGTTGTAAGTTTGTTGTATAAATTTTGAATTTGAAAGTAAAAATTATTATACCAAATATATTTACGGCTTGCAATATGCTTGCAGGGCTTTTTGCAATTACCATTGCTCTTGGTCCTTGGTATTACATGGATTATGCCTTTTATTGCATCATGATAGCTGCATCATTTGACCTTTTTGATGGCTTGATTGCACGTTTATTAAAAGCCCAATCTGCTTTCGGTAAGGAATTCGATTCTATTTGCGATGTAGTTTCTTTTGGGGTAGCCCCTGCCGTAATAAGCATACGTGTAATTGAGCAATACATTGTTATAGGCAATCATATTTTTGGCTTGGTCAACGTTTATTATCTCGCACCTATTCTGTTTGCCTTGGTTGCCGGAATTAGATTGGCATGGTTTAATACTGACGAAAAACAAACCAACAGTTTCAGAGGTCTGCCTTCTCCTGCGGCAGGAATGGCTCTTGCCTGCATAGCACTCTATTGGGCAGAGCTTTTCGAAATACAAAATGTAGTTAGTATTGTTTCAATCGCTTCTTTGGTTTTTGCATCTTTAATGCTTATACCTATCCCCTTGCTTTCACTTAAACTAAAAGACAAAAACAGCCTTTTGTTAGCCATTGCATTATTATTGGTAGCCATTCCGTTAATTATTTTTTTTCAATTTTCATCAATTGTTCTTATAGTTTTAGCTTATATTCTTTTTTCATTATTAATTAGGTTTTTGCACAGAATGTTTTAAATTTTTTATGAAAACAGGGGCAAAATTTACTGTTATTTTTTTGTTTCCTGATGAAAATAAAAAAAATGGCATGATTTTAATAATTAAGATTAGCTTTTTCGATTAAAGAAGTTTTTTCTTCATTCATCGGGAAAATAAATAACTTTGCATAAAATTAAAAAAATGAAAAATCTTATTATTCTTATTGCAGTATTGTTTTTATGCGATATTGCATATTGTCAAATCGACATCGGAGGAAAAATTAAAAACAAGGCTCAAAACAAATTAGAGCAAAAAACCGATCAAGCCATAGATAAGGGCTTTAACAAAACTGAAGAAGGCGTAAATGGCGTTCTTAAGAAAAAAGACAAGGACGATAAAAAAAAGAAAAACAAAAATAATGAGCAAAGCACTGATACACCTGACATAAACAGCAACACCGATAAACCATCTATTTCACAAACCACTGATGACAAGCCACTTGAAAGTTATAGTAAATATGACTTTATTCCGGGTGATAAAATTTTATTTTTTGAAGATTTTTCTCAGGATGCAATTGGAGATTTTCCTGCTTTATGGTCATCAAATAGCAGCGGCGAAGTAAAAACTGTAAGCATAGCACAAGGCAAATGGTTTCACTTAAATGGAGAGAATGGAACTTATTGTTTGCAAAAAGACATTGCGTTTCCGGATAATTATATCATTGAATTTGACATTATACCTGATAAAGAATACAACAGAGGTATAATTTTAACTCTTTTTCAAACCGACCCTGATAATATGCAGGAAGTGGAAAGCAGTTTATATCCCGGATTATTTGGTTTGCACATTACTCTTAGTGCCGAGGGCTGGGAAACCACCGGTTATGGCTATGATAAAGATTGGTTAGAAGGCCATGCCGTAAAAAATCCGGTTATTAAAGAAAAAGTAAATCATGTAATAATTTGGGTGCAAAAGCGCCGTGTTCGCATTTATCATTTGGGTGAAAAAGTTCTCGATGTCCCAACAAATATTTATGCCGAAGGCAAATTTAACCGCCTAAGGTTTTTTGGGTGGGATCGCGCTAGCTATCCGTTTGTAACAAACATTAAAGTAACCACCGCTGCTCCTGATATGCGTAGCAAGTTGCTTACTGAAGGC
>CAZJYL010000206.1:0-4974 GCA_964550265.1 uncultured Bacteroidaceae bacterium | reverse complement strand
ATGAGGGCTATGCTGCCGTGCAATATAAAGGAAAGTGGGGATTCATAAACAAAGAAGGTGAAATTGTTATCCCTTGCATTTATGATTCCGTAACGAATTTTAATGGCGGATTTTGTAATACTGTTGCAGGAAAAAAGAAATACAAAATTGAAGCAGGGTCTTTTATTAAAACAAAAATTTAATACTGAAATATCTGTTTTGATAAAAAATTCTTATCGCTACTAAATTAAAGTTAATTTTTCAACACCTTAATAAAGCGTTGCATTTGTTCGTTATCGGGAACTTTGCCATGCCATAAATAATCGTTTTCTATTTCTGCAACGCCTTTTCCCATTAAAGTGTATGCAATTATAACTATGGGTTTTTGTTCATGCCTTTCAGAAAATACACTTACAAGACTGTCAATGTCATGGCCATCAACTTCTACCACATGCCAGCCATAAGATTCCCATTTGTTTACAAGCGGTTCCAAAGACATCACATTTTCGGTCAGCCCGTCAATTTGAACCTTATTGCGATCTACAATGGCCATTAAATTATTTAGTTTGTAATGTGCTGCACTCATTGCGGCCTCCCACACACTGCCTTCCTGTAGCTCCCCATCTCCTAAAATGCAAAATACACGGGCTTTATTTTGCTGTTTTCGCAACCCTAAAGCCACACCTACGGCTACTCCAAGCCCCTGCCCAAGCGATCCGGCAGATAATTCAATTCCCGGAAGACCATGATCCCGCCCCGGATGACCTTGAAGACGACTACCAAGCTTGCGAAGCGATAATAATTCATCAGTTGAGAAATAACCTGCCTCTGCCAATGTAGCATATAAAACAGGTGCAACGTGGCCTATACTTAAAATCAATCTGTCACGTTCGGCCCAGCCTGGCTCCATTGGTTTATGCTGCATAGTATTAAAATACAATACGGAAAAAATATCAGCTAAACCAAGCGAGCCTCCAAGATGACCGCTGCCTGCAGCATTAAGAGATTTTATTACGTTCAATCTGATATTATAGGCATGTTGCTTTATTAACTCATTAGACATAGCAGTATATTTGTATAGCAAATATAGTAAATTAAAAATGAGGCATAAAAAAACCGGCTTATGTTGCCATAAACCGGTTGCATTGAATTATGTCTTTTTTTTATCGGTTTATAATCAATCTTATCGGATAATTATTATTAACACTCGATACCATTACAACGTATTGTCCTTGTTCTAAATTATCGGTATTAACATGAATTAAGTTTTCGCCCTGCAATACTTCTGACCTTAATGAATATACTTCGCGACCACTTAAATCAAAAATTTTAATATTTATGTCTTGTTTTACAACAGAGTTGAATGATATATTTATAAAGTCGCTTGAAGGATTAGGGAATAAATTTAATTGTGTTACCAAATCATTATTTTCATCAATTGAAGTGAAATTAGCTTCGAATTCAAGCATGCTTTTCAAATTGTCGTTCCATGCAAAAACAGCTTTTGCATCATTAATATTAATGTCAATGATTGGTTGAACAGGATAGTTACATGAAGTAGAAGCGTCACGATAATTATCCATTTCTGTGCTATAAATACCATTGCCGGCAGATTTCAAACTTTTTGCCTTGTAGACTAATGATTTGTCAACTTTACTATAATAAGTAGCAAGGAATCTTTCATCAACAGGGTCATACACTGCACCGTAGCCACCAACTTTTTTAGAACTACTACATAGCTCTACTATGAAGTTGAAATCAGGTTCTCTAAGAACTATACTATCTGCAATACGTGCATTTAAATAACTGCTTATATATTCATAATAAATTACAGCTCTAATATCATTTTCACCAATGCCACCACCGCTTACTCCATCATTTTTTTGCGACAACGAAATAATAGGATTCCTGTATGAAGTTACGTTTAATCCTATTGTGTAAGGACCTGTATGAAATGGACTAGTTAAATCATCAGGAAATAAAAACATAACTTTGATACCTCCTAAAGTGTCAGAATAAGAATCATTAAAATCCCATACTATACCAAGCCTTCCGTAATCTGAGACTTGGTTAGCCGTACCTACATCAACAGATACACTTCTAATATAACCCGAGTAACCTTCAACTGCTTTTCTTTTCATGTTTACAGTACTTTTATTGTGTGACCAAACAATAACAGAATCATAACCTCCGGCCTTTACAGCGCCTACCGAAAATGTATAAGGATTGGCATCCGAGTTCTTAGATCTCCAGTCAGAAGCCATTGAAAGAGATTCCCAACCACGTACCGTTGAATAAGATGTATATGTTTCGGTAAATACTGTTGTATTATTGCCATATATAGTATGTTTTGATACAGTTATTGTAGAACTTCCTGATGTTGTATCAATAAAAGTTCTGCCCACATATAAGGCAAAATCATCTGAATTATCCCCTGCCGCCAAAATCTCAAGGTTTGTATATTTTGATTTACTAGAAACCGAATTAGAAAGAAAAACAGTGAACGTGTTTCCATTGTCGGTAGATTTTAACACTTCATAGTTCTGCTTAGGACCGGAAGGGCTTGTTGAATAAAGTCGTGCGTAGTAGATTGTACCATCATAAGCAACAGAAACTTTAGCTTCGGAATAGTATCTGCCACTTACAGGCTCAACTATTATATCGCCCCCCCAGGCAATAGCATTAATTGGATTTGCAGCTAAAAGAATAGCGCAAACAAAAGAAAAGAATAAAGATTTTTTCATCATTTGTTAAATTTAAATTTTAATAAAACATTTTCAAGATTAATCTTGAATCATAATTGACTTAAAATGAGCATAAAACAAATTTTGCTCATTTTAAATCGTTTCAAAGTTATAAATTTTTTGTTAAATAAAGTACTTTTATTTAAGAAATTTATAATTAAATTTATTAAAATTTTAATAATTATCATGCAACTCGTATTTATATCCAATATGTTCATATAGGTCGTCAATGACAATATTTTATATACTTTTGTCAAGTAATGAAGATTATATCTGTTGTTATAAATGACTTGGTTACAGACCAGCGAGTACATCGTTCATGCACATTAATGCATCAAATGGGCTACAGCGTAACGCTTATTGGCAGACGCCTGCCTGACAGCTTGCCCATGCCTTCAAGAGCCTATAAATGCATTAGAATGCGCCTTCCATTCAAATATGGCGCATTGTTTTATGCTGTCTTTAATATTTGCGTATTTGTCAGGCTGTTGTTTTCTCGTTTCGATGCAGTATGGTCAAACGATTTAGATACTTTACCGGCCTGCTATTTAGCAAAGAAAATTAAACGAAAAAAAATAATTTTTGACAGCCATGAATATTTCACGGGGGTTCCCGAGCTTATTTCACGACCAAAAGTTCAAAAATTCTGGAAAAGGATTGAACGCAGAATTGTGCCAAAGCTGCCATTCATGATTACAGTAAATGATTCAATAGCCAACTTATTTATAAATGAATACAAAATTCCGGTGATTGTTGTTCGTAATGTTCCTTTTTATTCTGATTCCATCAGCAAAAAAACACGAGATGAGCTTGGTCTGTCAAATGATAAGAAAATTCTAATTGTTCAAGGTCGCGGAATTAATATCGACAGAGGAATAGAAGAGCTGGTTTTTGCCATGAAACAAATTGAAGGGGTTTTATTGCTGATAATAGGAGGTGGAGATGTAATGCCAATGCTGAAAGAAATAGTTCAAGCAGAAAATCTGTCGGATAAAGTGAAAATATTTCCTCCAATGAATCGGGAAAACCTGATTCAATATACTATGGCTGCCGACATAGGGTTAACTCTGGACAAGAATACAAATATAAATTACCGGTTTAGCCTTCCAAACAAAATATTCGATTATATACAGGCAGGCATTGCCATATTGAGTTCTAATTTGGTGGAAGTTGCAAAAATAGTTAACAAGCACAAGGTTGGCTTTGTGGCAAAAGGTCCTGAGCCAGATAAACTGGCCGAAGCAATAAAATATATGATTTCGGACGAAGGGCGTTTAAACGAATGGAAAAAAAACGCATCGAATATATCTAAAGAATTGTGCTGGGAAAACGAATCAAAAGAATTGGAAATTAAATTACGTGAATATCTTGGATAAATACCTTCATATAGTATCATTTGACATACCCTATCCTGCAAATTACGGCGGTGCAATAGATGTGTATTATAAACTAAAAGCGCTTAAAGATGCAGGCGTAAAAATAATATTACACAATTTTCAATATGGAGGACGCAAGCGCGAACCCATTTTAAATGAATTTTGCGAAAAGGTATATTATTATCAACGCAACAATAATAAAACAGGGATTTTGGCATCAAAGCCTTTCATTGTAGTGTCGCGCTCATCAGACGAAATGCTGAAACTTCTGGCATCTGACCCACATCCAGTACTATTTGAAGGAATTCATACATGCCTATATCTCTCTCATCCGTCATTAAATCATAAAAAGCGTTTTGTGCGAACTCATAATATTGAGCATGAATATTATAAGGGATTGGCACAAGCCGAATCAGATCCCCTTAAAGTATTGTATTTTCAAAGCGAATCACGCAAATTAAAACGATTTGAGAAAAATTTATCTTTAGCCACAGGAATCATTACCATCTCGAAAAACGACGAATTGCATTTTTCGAAACTAAATTCAAATATCTGCACGGTTAGCGCTTTTCATCCATCAGAAGAAATTAAAATTAAAAAGGGATTAGGGTCTTTTGCCTTATATCATGGCAGTCTGGACGTTAGCGAAAACAACCGGGCTGCGCTATATCTGGTTAATGAGGTTTTTAACGATATCGATTATCCTTTGATAATTGCAGGAAACAAACCCAGCAAAGAATTACGGACAGCGATAAAAAAATATAAAAACATAGAGTTGAAAGATAATTTGGGAACTGAGGACTTTGAACATCTGGTTGCCGAAGCCCAAATAAACATTTTACCAACATTTCAGGCAACGGGTATCAAATTAAAAC
>CAZJYL010000205.1:0-4983 GCA_964550265.1 uncultured Bacteroidaceae bacterium | reverse complement strand
ACATCTGACTATACCCGCACCATGCCTGTAAGCGGAAAATTCAGCGACCAACAAAAAATTATTTATCAAATTGTTCTTGACGCAAATAATCATGCATTATCAATAACAAAACCCGAAGTCACTTATCAAAGCGTTCACCTTTCGGTTTGTCGTGTTATAGCTGAAGGGCTTAAAAGTGTAGGCTTAATGAAGGGAGATGTAGAAGAAGCTGTTAAAGCAGGAGCGCATGCAATGTTTCTTCCGCATGGTCTTGGTCATATGATGGGAATGAATGTTCACGACATGGAAGACCTGGGAGAAAATTATGTTGGATATGATGATGAAGTAAGCAGAATTGACCAGTTTGGCACAGCGTATCTTAGAATGGGCAGGCGGCTTAAAGCCGGACATGTTATGACCGATGAGCCCGGCATATATTTTATTCCCGAATTGATTGACCAATGGAAAGCTGAAAAAAAACATACTGAGTTTATTAATTACAACGAAGTTGAGAAGTTTAGAACTTTTGGCGGAATAAGGCTTGAAGACGATATTTTGGTAACAGAAAACGGCTCAAGATTTATTGGTAAACGTTTGCCTATTACCATATCAGAAGTGGAAGATGTAATGAAAAAATAAAAAACAATATACTATGTTTAGCGGAATCGTAGAATCAATGGGTGAAATCACAAAAGTAACCCGCGAAGGCAGTAATATTCATTTCACGGTAAAATCCGACCTTACAAAAGAATTGAAAATTGACCAGAGCATGAGCCACGACGGCGTTTGTTTAACAGTGGTTAAAGTTGACAAAAAGAAAAAAGAATATGTAGTTACCGCAATTGATGAAACTTTAAATAAAACCTGTTTGCGTAACTGGAAAAAAGGCTATCAGGTAAATCTTGAACGAAGCATGAAGGCTGATGGCAGATTCGACGGGCATATAGTTCAAGGTCATGTAGATCAAACCGCAACATGCGTTAAAGTTGAAACCTTTGATGGAAGCTGGAAATTTCACTTCGAGTATGACACAAAACTCAATAATTTTACAGTAACCAAAGGTTCCATTAGTGTTAATGGTGTCAGCCTTACAGTGGTTGACAGCAAGCCCGGAAAATTTTCGGTTGCCATAATTCCATATACTTACGAAAACACAAATTTTCACAACTTTAAAAAAGGAACTATAGTAAATATTGAATTTGATGTTCTTGGAAAGTATATGCAGCGATTAATGGAACAATTTTACATGCCTGAAAAACCTGCCAAAAAGAAAAAAAAATGCTAAAAAATACTTTTGTAGTATTTTAAATTATAAAGTTGCTGAAGTTTTATTTAAGTGTTCAGTCAAATATTTTACTCATTTGGCGGTTTGATATTATGTTGAAAAACAGCCCGAAATGCATATAAAAGGGTGTCTTTGAATATTCTGTTTGTATGGTTGTTATCGAAAAATGAAACATTACGTCGCTTTTTAGATGAAAATAATTCAAACATATAAGGGATATTTTAACTACTGACACGAAATATAAAAACAATGTTTATCCACTCAATAAATAAACATACCTGTTATTGGAATTTTATCGTTTATTTAAAGTGTTTGCATTGAAAAACAGCCCATTGGTATAAAACTATTAAAAAAATATTGTAAAAATAACGACCTTAGTATTTTGAATATAAAAGACAAATAAGAATGAGTTTGCATTTTCTTTTTGATGGATATAAAAACAAATTTCAGCGTTTTATTACGCATTTTGTTTTTTGGATTCTTTATGTGTCGTTATATTCTCTGCTTGTAAGTATTCCCGCCGAGCTATCGTTCATGGAATTATTCCGCAGGTCCTTGTATTTTGTTTGGGTTGACATTCTTGTTACTTATTTGCTCATATATGTATTATTACCTATTTTTCTTTTGCGGAAGAAATATATATGGTTTGTATTTTCATTTATAGGATTGAGTTTTTTGGCAATGGTATTAAACCGCTTGCTAAATTATTATTTTTATATTCCAAAATATTTCCCCGAATGGGCTGATAAAATTTCGTTTTGGCATTTCGATTATTTTGTTTCAATAGTAACATCTCTTGCCGTAGCCATAGTTGCAGCAGCCATTAAATTATTAAAAATTTGGCTTAAAGAAAAAAATCAAAAAAGCTTACTACAGCTACAAAATCTGCAAAGCGAAATGGCATTGCTAAAAAACCAGGTCAACCCACATTTTATTTTCAATACTTTAAATAACATCGATACCCTGATTTCATCAAATCCCGCAAAGGCTTCCGAAAGTATTTTAAAGTTAAGTGAAATACTAAGATATGTGTTGTATGAAGCTACCGCCGATTATGTTCCTTTGCAAAAAGAAATAAATTATTTATCAAACTACATATCGCTGCATGAATTAAAATTTGGGCCAAAATTTATACAATTCAATAATGAAATTGAAAATACTAATGATATAATAGCTCCAATGTTATTCATTCCATTAGTTGAAAACGCCATAAAACATGGAAACAAGCGTGTACCTTCGCCCGGTATTACCATTCATCTGTTTTCAAAGGAAGATATATTGTGCTTCGTTGTAAATAATCATCTGGCACAGCATGACACAAACAAAGATGCAGCAGGAGGCATCGGATTATCAAATCTTAAACGCAGATTGGAATTACTGTACCCACAACGGCATTCATTTTCCACAGAGGTAGAAAATGACATTTATACTTCAAAAATTTGTTTATCATGAAACTAAAATGTATTGTAATTGACGATGAACCTTTGGCCGTGGAGAAACTTAGCGGATATGTTGCACGCATTCCGTTTCTCGAACTTCAATCTGCTTTTACAAGCGGCATGGAGGCTTTACAATTTTTAAAAGAGAATACCACTGACATTTTGTTTCTTGATATTCAAATGGATGACCTTTCGGGAATACAGCTTCTGGAGGTAATGAAAGAAAAACCTATTGTTGTTTTTACAACTGCATACAGTGAATACGCACTAAAAGGTTACGAATTGGAAGTAAGTGATTATTTACTTAAGCCCATATCTTTTGAGCGTTTTTTACAATCCGTGAACAGAATTTATGATAAAATTTCAGATAAAGAAAAAAAAGAGCAAACCGAAAACAACTTATCTGTAAGTAACTCTTCTTTGGTTGATTTTATGTTTGTAAAAACAGAATACCGTATGGAAAGAGTTATGTTTAATGATATACACTACATAGAAGGCATGAAAGACTATTTACGTATTGTATGCCCTAATAAAAGAATTATGACTCTTACCAACTTCAAAAACATGTTGGACATGTTGCCTGAAAATTTATTTTGCAGAATACATAAGTCCTTTATTATTAATCTATCTAAAATACAAAGCATAGAAAAAAGTCATGTAATTGTTCTTAATGAACATATTCCAATTGGAGATAGTTTTAGAAAAGATTTTTATGATTTATTGGAAAAACTTCGCTTAATCAACATCAAGTAATTTTAAATATAGTTTTCCACTAAAATAAAATGAATATTTTTGTCACTGAAAAATTAAACTGAAAAAAACAACATAAAAAATGAAACGACTGATTACTTTTCTGACCCTGGCGGGTCTTGTGTTCAAAGGAGCTTATTCCGTCGCTCCGCCCGATGAGGGAATGTGGCTTGTTATGTACATTGGCAAATACAATTATGAAGAAATGAAACGTCTTGGGCTCAAGCTTACGGCGGAACAACTTTATAGCATTAACAATGCAAGTATTAAGGATGCAATTGTGGGTCTTGGCAATACCGGGATGGCTCCTGAAGGTTATTTCTGCACAGGTGAAATAATATCCGAGAAAGGCCTGGTTCTCACAAATCATCATTGCGGTTATGATGCAATCCAAACGCATAGCACACTGGAGCATGATTATCTGACTAATGGATTTTGGGCAAGAAGTTTTAGCGAAGAATTACCCGTAAAAGACATGACCATGTCTATACTTGTCCGCATGGATGATGTTACAGCACAGGTAATGGAAAAAGTTACCGACAACATGAGTGACGAAGAGCGTGAAAAAACTATTGCCGACGCAAGTTCAAAAATTGCTAAAGAAGCATCAGAAAAAGGAAAATATGATGCAACAGTAAAAAGCATGTTTGATGGCAATGAATTTTACCTATTCGTATATCAAACCTTTAAAGATATCCGTCTTGTTGGCGCCCCGCCATCAAGTATTGGCAAATTTGGCGGAGACACCGACAACTGGATGTGGCCGCGCCACACCGGAGATTTTAGTATGTTTAGAATTTATACCGCACCCGATGGCAGTCCTGCAACTTATAACGAATCAAATGTTCCTTATAAACCAAAACATTATCTCCCAATCAGTCTAAAAGGAGTACACAAGAATGACTTTTCGATGATTTTTGGCTTTCCGGGAACAACCAATCGCTATCTTACCTCTCACGGAGTTGATATTCAGTTAAAACAAAGCAATCCTGCAGTTGTAAAAATTCGTGACCGCAAATTAGATATAATGCGCAGCTATATGGATGCAGACCCAAAGATTAAAATACAATATGCATCTAAATATGCTCAAACAGCCAACTATTGGAAATATTTTATTGGTCAGAGCAAAGGGCTGGTACGTTGGGATGTTTACAATGAGAAAAAATCACTTGAAAACGAGTTTACCAAATGGGTAAATGCTGACCAAGAACGCGTGAAAAAATATGGCAATTGCCTTGCACAAATCGATGCAGGTTATGTGGATTATGAAAAATACAACCTTTCGATGCAATATTTAAACGAAGCAGTTTTTCAAGGTCCCGATTATATTTATTTTTCATTTGGAGCTTATCAGCTTTATGGCGCACTTAAGCAACAAGCCGAAGCAGCAAAAAATGATAAGGCAAAATATGATGGCATTATCAAAAACCAAGCTTCGGTATTCGAAGGAAAACTTGATGATTTTTTCAAGGATTACAACAAAAAATTAGATAAAGATTTATTTATTGCACTTCTTGAAATGTATTATAA
>CAZJYL010000204.1:0-5020 GCA_964550265.1 uncultured Bacteroidaceae bacterium | reverse complement strand
CTGATTTTTGGAGTCCCTCTTAAATGGGTGTCGCATTGACGAAGTCAGGTGAATTTGCGTGGGTAGTGAAAGAGTTTAATGTAGTCATCAAAAAAAAATTAGCTCAATGGCAAAGGGAATGAAGCATAAATAAGAATACAACAGAAATATCTGCAATAACATTATTCAATGCAAAGATAGTTTTAATTATTAAAATAATTACAAAGAAATGATTATTTAAATATCATCATATTGCTTTATTGCTTCGGCAATTTCTTCCATCAGCCACATTGGAGTAGATGTGGCACCGCAAATTCCCACATTGTCGTTTTGCTTAAACCATTCCTTTTTTAAATGATATTTATCCGGTATTAAAAAGCATCTGCTGTTGACTTGCTTGCAAATACTGAATAAAAATTGTCCGTTAGAACTTTTTATTCCGCTAACAAAAATGATTATATCATGCTTTAAGGCAAAATTTTTTAATTGAGGAACCCGTTTTGATACAAGCCTGCAAATAGTATTGTTAATTGTCAGATTTTTTTCGGGGTCAATGCCGACTTTGATCATTTTATTTTTAATATTTTCGGCTGTCTGATAAAATCCGATTTCGTCCTTGGTGGTTTGAGAATATAGAATTATAGGCTTAGTGAAATCAATATCCGACAAGTTATCCGGCGAGCTTACAATAATGGCTTTGTCATTAATTTGTCCGTTTAATCCAATCACTTCAGCATGCCCGGGCTTACCGTAAATAACAACTTGTCCGCCTGATTTATTCATGTGTTCCTGACCTTGGATTATTCTTTTTTGCAGCTTCAGTACAACGGGACATGAATAATCAAGTAAGGTCAGATTGTTCTTTTTTGCAATTTCGTATGTTGCTGGCGGCTCTCCATGCGCTCTTATAAGAACTCTTTCGTTTTTCAGCTTTTTGAATTCATCGTGTGAAATTACGACCAACCCCAGATTTTTCAATCGTTCCATTTCTACGCTGTTGTGTACCAAATCGCCCAGACAAAACAATTTTTTATTTTGCTTAAGTTCTTCCTCCGCTCCACGTATTGCCGAGGTAACACCGGCACAAAAGCCCGATTTGTTGTCGATTGTAATTTTCATTATGTTGCGAAGTTACGAATTTTTAAATCCTATTTATAACGCAATAACATCAAAATATAACAATCGGTTTTTTTCTAATTGGCATTTAGATTTTAGGATTAGAGGGAAAAATATTATGAAATCGGATATTTGCGCGCATCTATTATCTTTGTAAAGAAACAAAGCATAAATTAATGCGTATAAAGAATTCACTTATGTTAATGTAAGGTATTGAGTAAGTTTAAAAATATATTATTTCCACTATTTGTATTGACATTTATTTTGTCTTTTGGTTCTTTTGTCAAAGGGCAGCCTGCCGGAGATGATCAGCAGGTTAGGGCAGAGGCAGATAAATTGTTTGCACAGCAAAAATACAGAGAGGCTTTCCCCTTATATTCACAACTACTTAGCATTCATCGAAAAGACCCGTATTATTCGTATCGTTTTGGAGTTTGTATGCTATATACCGACAGGCGCGATCCTGAAGCCCCTTTGAAATATTTAGAACATTCCGTTGGCCAGTTATCTGGCGAAGATGCATATATGCTGTATTTTCACCTTGGGGTTGCATATCATCAGGCTTATCGTTTTGGAGAGGCATTGCGTGCTTTTGAAGCTTTTAAGGGAAAAGTGCCGGCAAAAAGTATTTATGCAAAAGAAGCTTTTATTCGCAATAATATGTGCATTAACGGTATCAATTTATTGCAGAATCTGTCCGATTTAATTGTTATGAAGAAAAGTGAGGTTGGAATTGATAACTTTTTTCGTTCATACGACATTTCAAAATTTGGCGGACGTTTAGGTCCTAAACCCGATTTTTTAAAATCCAAGCTCGATAAAAAATCCAATGAGCCTGAAATAGTATATATAAATGATATTCATAATGTTGTTTATTACAGCAGTTATGGCAAAAAGAATGATAATGGTCGTGATATTTACAGAGTTTACAAACTTCCTACAGGAAAATACTCTGAGCCCGAAAGGCTTAGTTCGGCAGTAAATACACCTTATGATGAAAATTATCCTTATTTGCTTCCTGACGGCAAAACTCTTTATTTCTGCTCAAAAGGGCATAATTCCATGGGTGGTTATGATATATTCAGGACAGTTTATGATTCAACATTAGGAGATTGGACACCTCCTGTTAATGTTGATTTTGCCATAAATACCCCTTTTGATGATATTTTGTTCATTACCGACCCAAGCCAGCGATATGCGTGGTTTTCTTCAAACAGAAACAGCAGCGACGGTAAAATAATGGTGTTTTTAGTGAGGATTGATCGTAAAATCGATGAATTCGACGATTATAACCCGCAGATGATTACGGCTGATAATATAGATAACAGTAGTAGCGAATATTTAAACACTATTTCGTTGCTGCGGCAAAAAGCCAGACTGGATGTAAATTCCGATGAAGAAATGCAGTTAGACACAGACACTTTAACTGCATTTAACAATAATGAAAAATATAATATTCCTAAAAACCCTACAGGCGAACAAATTGTTGATATTGCCTTTGGTCACGTTAAATCAGCAGTTAATCAGCTGAATGATTTTAAAAATATGCGTGATGCTTCATTAAAAATATCTGAAATCAAAAAAGATAAGGCTGAAGCATTAAACAAAGAAAGTAGTCAGTTGTACGACAAGGCATTGAAAGAAACCGACAATAAAAAACGTAAGGAATTATTGGCACAGTCAAATGAATTATCCAAAAAATCCAGTCAGCTGTTTGATGAGTCCGAACTTGCAAAAAAAATGTACGTTCAGTATGCCAATGCAGCCGACAATCAATCTGTCAATCTTGATAAAATACACGAAGAGGCTGGTAATGTACAGAAGCTGGCTTTGTCGCGCCAAATTGATACATCAGTTGTGCTATTAAAAAAATTAATTGACGGAGTTGACACTTTTAAAATTAATTTGGTTCAGCTCGACAAAAAAATTCGTGGAGACAATGAATATATAAGCGAATTGGAACAAATAGCATCAAATGCCAATGCCGAATCGAAAAAACTTGCCGATGATGCAAAGAAGCTTGATAAAGATGCCGAGATTTATAGTCATGAGGCTGCCCTGACAAACGATAGCGAATTAAAGCAGGAATATCAGGCCGAAGCCGATAAAATTAAGCAGGAAGCCGATGAAAAAAGATTAAAGTCTGAGCAGTTAAAAAAGCTGGCTCAACAGAAACAGGCTGAATTATCCGAACTGAAATCAAAATCAGGCTTGCAGCAAGAAGTTATCAATAGCACACTTGCATATTTAGATTCTGTCAATAATGCTGAAATTTCACAAAATCAGTTATTGGCTGATAATAATTTAAATTCCGATAACAATAACATTAACAGTAATAATAGTGACAGTAACAACAACGATGTAACAGACATAAATAATATCCCAAATCAAAACCAGATCAATACAAATCAGACAATTGAAACCAACACTGATGTTGTCATAGCTAATAATAATAACAATAGTAATAACAATAGTAATAACAATAATGAAGATGTTAAACACCCGGTTAATGTTGTAGCGAATAATGATATTGATGCTAATACAACGGAAAAATTATCCACTGAAATATTACAAAATATTGATTCGGATTTGGCTTTTGTCCATGATAAAATTGAACGTAATTTGCATGAGGCGGATGCAGTAAACCTTTCCTTTTCAAAAAAGAAAAACGAATACGATTTTATCTATTCGCAATGGAATAGTTTGAGCAGCAAATCTGATTTGAGCCAGGCTGAGCAATCAAAAAAATTGAAATATGAGTCGGATATGTCCGAACTTTATATTCAAATGAGCGTGTTAAGTGATTTTTACAACGAAATTGCAAATAACAATGCTTTATTGACTCAGGCCGAAGAAGACATAAAAAGCCTTAAGGCGAAAATTTCTGACGGCTCTGTAACCGATAGTTTAGAGTTAAAATCTATTCTTGCAGAGAGTAAAGGAATTGTGGAAACATTAAGCAAAGCCCCGGATTATTCCATTAAAGAGCAGGAAATTAACACTCGTTTGAGCAGTATAAGAAATAAAATTTCAGAAAGCGAAAAAATTCGCAACTCAACTTTAGCACAGGCAAACACGATAGAAGGAAAAATTAAGGATTTACAGGATAAATATGAAAGCACAAATAATCCTAAGAAGCGTTCTCAGATTTCAAAAAATATTTCAAATAATCAAGAAAAATTAAAATTATTAACCGAACAGATTAATGCTGAAAACAAAAAAATAATTTCCTTAAACGACTCAGCAATATATATTGAAAAACACAATCAAATGCTAAGTGATGTTCGCAGTACTTATGCATTGATACCTGACAATGAAATAAAATCAATGTCGGAAACGTGGAACAAAACTGCTCAAAAGCACGACATTAACAATATAGGCAGGCTGCCGGATTTTGAACAATACGCAGAACTAAATAATGCAAATAGTAACGTAAATCAAAATACCGCAGCAGATAATACAGAATCGGATACTGTTGCAGCATTAACAAAAAACATCAAAATTGATGATGACGAGCAGGATTTATTGCAATCTTCATTTTACAGGAATGGTGCAGAAACATTTCTGGCCCGAATAGCTTCTTTAAAGAAAAAAGTGCTTGAAAATCCGGCTGATTCTGCTAACATAAATAAAGAAATTGCAGCCCTGGGTCACACAATGCGGGCTTATTCTGCCGAGGCTGATGCGTATGAAAATAATGCAATTAACAATTATAAACTTATCGGCAAACAACCACCTGCACAATTACATGCATATACTGAAGAAACAATTATTGAATTTCATCAGCGCATGTACGAAATTTCAATTTTTAAATCAGACAGTCTGAAGCGATTGGCCGAAGCCAGTAATGAGCCGGATATTAAAAACAGGTTGCTAAAGCAGGCTGCTGATTACGAAGAGTCTGCCAAACGCCATTATTTGATGG
>CAZJYL010000203.1:0-5032 GCA_964550265.1 uncultured Bacteroidaceae bacterium | reverse complement strand
ACCTTATTTCTCAACTAAAAAAAGTTGATGGCGTTGAAAGGGTATTTCGGTTAAGATTTTCCTGATTTTAAAAAATTTAAATCATTTGCATGTTAAGTTATTAATATCTTATTTATACTTAATAAAAATAACTTTATCTTTACAGAAAATTTTTCAACATGGTTTTAAAAAATGAGAAGCATCAAAAAATAGAAAGCTTTGAAAATATAAAGCAGATATTTATTGAATATCTCAATAAAACAAACCATAGAAAAACTCCTGAAAGGTTTACTATTTTAAAAGAAATTTATGATTTTCAAGGCCATTTCGATATTGAGATGTTGTATAACAGAATGAAAATCAATAGGTACAGAGTGAGTAGGGCAACTTTGTACAACACAATGGAGCTTTTTATGGAAAGCGGTTTGGTTATTAAACATCAGTTTGATAAAAACTGTGCTCAGTATGAAAAGAATTTTTGCTCAAAACTTCACGACCATGCAATTTGTGTTAAGTGCAGGCGAGTTATAGAATTTCACGAGCCGGTTATTAATAAAGTTGAAGAATCTTTAAAAAACTCTTATGGTTTTAATACTTTGAATCATTCTCTTGTTTTTTATGGCATTTGTGAGTATTGCTCTATTAATGAAAAAGCCATAAAAAAATGAGGGATTAATTTTTTAAATGTCTTTTACAAAAATGAAAGTAGATGTTATATTAGGACTTCAGTGGGGAGACGAGGGGAAAGGCAAAATTGTTGATGCTTTGGCACCACAATATGATGTTATTGCCAGATTTCAGGGCGGCCCAAATGCGGGTCACACAATAATATTCGGCGAACAAAAATATGTTTTACACACTGTGCCTAGCGGAATATTCAGAAAAAACATTCTAAATATTATTGGGAATGGGGTAGTGATAGACCCTTTTATCTTTTTTAAGGAAATTGACGCTGTTATCGGTGCGGGGTTCGATCCGTATTTAAACCTGATTATAAGCAGAAATGCACATTTAATAATGCCCACTCACCGGCTTTTAGATGCAGTTAACGAGGCAGCTATGGGCGATGGGAAAATAGGCAGCACTCTTAAAGGCATTGGACCGACATATACAGATAAATATAAACGCACCGGTTTAAGAGTTGGAGAATTGGAAAACAATTCATTTCAAAAAGAATATCAGAGTCGAAAAGAGGAACACATGAAAATGATAAGTGTTTCAGGAGTTGATTATAATAGTTTTTGCTTTGATGGTTTCTCCTTTGAAGAATATGAACAAAAGTGGCTGGAGGCTGTGGAAAGGCTTAAGTGTTTTCGTATAGCTTCTACCGAAATTGAAATAAACAAAGCTATTGCAGACGGTAAAAAGATTTTAGCTGAAGGAGCCCAGGGCACTTTACTTGACGTAGACTTCGGCTCTTATCCATACGTAACATCATCAAATACAACAAGTGGTGGTGTATGTACAGGCTTGGGTATTGCACCTTCAAATATAGGCAAGGTTTTTGGTATCTTTAAAGCTTATTGTACAAGAGTTGGGAATGGACCTTTCCCAACAGAACTTTTTGATGACATGGGAGAGAAAATTCGTAAAAATGGGAATGAGTTTGGTGCAACTACCGGAAGACCGCGTAGAACCGGTTGGTTAGACCTGCCTGCATTACGTTATGCTGTTATGTTAAATGGGGTTACTGATTTGATAATGACAAAAGCCGATGTTCTGACAGGAATTGAAACAATAAAGGTGTGCGAGGCGTATAATGTTGATAACAAAATTGTTGAAATGCCCGATTTTGCTCCAAATGCCATACCTCAAACTATTAACAGAGAATTTAAAGGCTGGAAAGAAGATATTTCAGATATTAAAGATGTTGAACATTTACCAGACGAATTAAGGGATTATTCCCAATTTGTGGAAAAAGTAACAGGTTCTCATCTGTCTTATATCTCTACCGGCCCTGACAGAGATCAAATAATAAAATTTTAATTGTCATGAAAAAAGTATTTCTTATAACGATTGTGTTTTTTGGCATATTAAACTTTTCTATTGCGCAAATTCCTATAAAAGAAAGTGATGTTCCTGAAGTTGTAAAGAGCAAATTGCCAAATTTATTTCCCGGAGCATCAAATGTGAAGTGGACCAAACACACATCAGAATATCATGCTGCTTTTATTTATGAAGGCACTAATGTCGAAGTTGTAATTTCAGAATCTGGACGATGGATTAAATCCGAATCTGAGTATAAAATTGAAGACTGCCCAAGAGCAATGCAGAAACATTTAAATGCGAACAATCCAAATTCACGGATAGTTAAACTTTTACTTGTAGAAAACAAAGATGTTTCTGAATACGATGTAGAATTGCTAGACACTTTAACACAGCAAAAATATTTTTCTATTTATGATGTTTCAGGAGCTTATGTACGAAAAACCGATTCAAAAGGCGTTGACACCGAGTTGCAATTAACCGGAACTAATGAAAAAGGCAAACTTGCGGTTCATCCAAAAGAATTGCCATCTGCCATTAATTCATATATAATTATTAATTATACTCAATATTCGATTCGTGAAAGTTATATCGTAAATAACGAAAAGTACCAGAATGCATATTATATCATATTGAAAAAAGTGGATGATAAAACTCCTGTAGAATTATGGTTTGATTATCAGGGAACACCAATATCCGGTGCCAACAGAATTGTTGCCGCAAATGCCGATGACAATAACAAAGGCGATAAGAAAAATCACAAAAAACTAAACAGAACTCCATTTCCGCAAAGCAAAGTGCCTGTTGTTGCTGTAGATTTATTTTCTAAAAAGGAACCAAAAGCAGAGGAGGTTAGATGGGATACAATAGGTGGGAAGTATGTTGTATCATATTATAATCCTACACGCAGCACCGATAATCAAATGTATTTTGATTCAAAAGGAAATTACATAATGACATCTACAGCTTTAAATCCTAAAAATCTACTTCCAATGATACAAAATTATTTATCCGATAATTACCCTACATTAGAAATGGAATCTGCAGAAAACATTGTTGATGCCAATAAAAAGAAGTTCACACTGGTTAAATTATATAGTAATTCATGGATAAATGATCCCATGGTTTATCATGAAATTTATTTTTCTACCAGCGGTCGTTTGGAAAAAGAAGTGTTGGCTGATTATATTGATGGCAATGATGAATATTTGCGCGAACAAAAAGAAAGGCGACATGAAGCTTTTCAGGAATATTTGGATTATGAAGACATATCATTGAACGACGACAATAATCTTGATGGACAAAGCTTTATATTAAAGGAATTGCCATCTCAAACCCAAAAATTTATAACTACAAATTATAAAGGCTGGGCATTTACTGATGGAATAATTATTACTGACGAAAATCAGTTAAGATATAGTGTATTTCTGAAAAAAGAAGGTTATCGCGACCGCAAAAGGTTGTTGTTTGACATTAAAGGTAATTTCTTAAAAGAAGAAGATCTTTGATTAGGACTGTATTTTTAATAATTTTTCTGTATTTTGTTTGTGGTAGCACAAGAGCATTACAAGCGCAGGAGAATAAGAAAATTCTGTTGCAGTCTGCTGATATTCTTGAATATAACAGGCCCATAAATCCGGATATACAATTGATTAAAGGCAATGTGGTTTTTCAACACGAAAACTCACTTCTCTATTGCGATAGTGCACTATTATATATTAACAAAAATGCTATGGATGCATACGGCAATGTGCATGTTAAAGTGTCTGATGCTACCCAGATTTATGGCGATAAGTTATATTACGACGGAAATGAAAAAATGGCAGTAATGGAGAATAATGTAGAATTGATAGACAATAAGATAATTCTACATACTCAAAAGCTTTACTACGATATAAATAATGGAATGGGGTATTATCTTGATGGTGCTAAAATTGAAGACCCGAACAACACTTTAGTTAGCAAACACGGTTATTACTATTCTGCCACAAAAGAATTTTTTTTCAGACACGATGTTGAAGTAACTGGAAACAATTTCAAATTAACATCAGACAGCCTGATGTATAATACCAATACCGAAAAAATTGATTTCTATGGCAACACCCATATCCGAAGCGGTGCAACCGATATATACTGCCAGCTTGGATGGTATAACACTTTAACCGATCAAACCGAATTGTATGGCAGGGCAAAAATGATTAACGGCTCATCAATACTTATTGGCGATACATTGTTTTACGACAAAAAAAGCGGAATTGGAAAAGCTTATAAAAATATATTTTTCAGAGACACATTAGAAAATATTGTATTAAAAGCGCATTTTGGGTTGTTTCACGAAAGTGATAGTTCTGTTTTAGCCACTGACAGTGCTGTTTTTATTACTTGGGAAGCCGGTGATTCTCTTTTTCTGCATGGCGACACTTTGTTTACTGCCAAAGACAGTTTGCTTGGGCGCCAAATTACAGCTTATTACGGGGTTAGGTTTTTTAAAACCGATTTGCAGGGTGTATGCGATTCTCTTTATTACTGCGAAAAAGATTCATTAATGAGAATGTATGAAAAACCTTGCCTTTGGACAGACTCAACGCAGCTATTTGCCGATTATATACAGTTTTTGGTGAACAGAAATAAAATTGAAGAAATGTTTTTGGAGAACAATGCTTTTATTATTTCAATGTACAGAGAACTCGATTTTCAGCAAATTAAGGGCACAAAAATGAAAGGATTTTTCAAAGACAATGAACTGCATCGTATGCTGGTAAACGGGAATGCCGAAGCTGTATATTATATCGAAAATGAAAATGGAGCAAAAACAGGAGTTAATAAATCCATGTCTTCAGCAATGGATTTGTATTTTGAAGATAGGGAAATTAGCTCTATAACCATGATAGATTTCCCCCAAGGCACCATATATCCAAATGCCCAGTTCCCCGAAGAACAACGCAAACTGGTTGGTTTTGACTGGCGGGCTAATATTCGCCCATTAAATAAAAATGATATATTTAAAAGATCAAGTACTTCTAATACAGGCTCTGTTGTAAGAGGGAGGTAAGGTGTTGTAAATTAT
>CAZJYL010000202.1:2352-5088 GCA_964550265.1 uncultured Bacteroidaceae bacterium | reverse complement strand
ATATGATTCACTCTCATAATCGTTACGCGACTCCAGTTCGCTTGTAAGCTGTTCTGAATATGCCAATAATTTTTGCGCTGCTTCAAAAGCCGTTTCTGTCTCTTCAATAACGGTTTTAGCGGATGTAAAACTACGTTCCTGTACCAAATAACCAACCGTTTTCTCTTTTGGGAATCCCAAATGACCGCTATACGCCGTTTCAATGCCGGCCATGATTTTCAACAAAGTAGATTTTCCCGCACCATTGCGCCCTACAAGACCAATACGATCGCGGGCATTAACAACAAAACCAATGCGGTCGAACAATACTCGCCCCGGAAATTCTACAAGCAAATCATTAATCGAAAACATTTTGCAAAATTATAAATTAAAGATTATACTGCTAAAACATTCCAGGAACTGCATTTAATATTGCTGGTATTAGGGTTTTACGCCTAACGCAACTGCAAGTTATTGCACAAAAACCAACTCTTAATATTCCGGTTCAAATACTAAAATTACTATCTTTGCAGCATCATCAAAAATTAATAATCGTGAAAAATACATTTTTATCCGAGCGTATAACAGCCATGAGCGAATCGGCTACATTGGCCATGACAAAAAAAAGCCGCGAAATGAAAGCTGCCGGTATTGATGTTATAAATCTTTCTATAGGCGAGCCCGATTTCTTTGTGCCAAATTTCATTAAAGAAGCTGCCAAAAAAGCTGTTGACGATAATTTTTCGTTTTATCCGCCTGTTGCAGGCTATCCGCAACTTCGTCAGGCAATATCAAACAAGCTGAAACGCGACAATGACCTGGAATATACTCCGGAACAAATAGTTGTTTCTACGGGAGCCAAGCAGGCTATTTGTAATGTTTTTCTGGCTTGTCTCGACCCGGGCGACGAAGTTATAGTACCTGCTCCTTACTGGGTTAGTTATACCGAACTTATAAAACTAGCCGGTGGCGTGCCTGTATATATTCAAACGTCTATAGAAGACGATTTCAAAGTAACTCCGGAGCAAATTGAAAAAGTGATTACTCCGAAAACAAAAGCATTTATTTTCTGCGCACCAAACAACCCTTCGGGAATGCTATATACTTATGATGAACTGAAATCACTGGCGGCAATGTTTGGTAAATATCCAAACATTTTACTCGTTTCCGATGAAATTTACGAGTTGATTAATTTTGATGGTAAAACTTACAGCATCGGTATTTTCCCCGAAGTTAAAGACAGAACCGTTACCATAAACGGACTTTCGAAAGCATTTGCCATGCCCGGCTGGCGTTTGGGTTACAGCGCTGCTCCTCTTGAATTATCAAAAGCCATAGAAAAAGTACAGGGACAGGTAACCTCTGCTGCCAATGCAATTGCACAAATTGCTAGTGTAACAGCTTTGCAGGTAGATCCTAATCAGTGCGAAGACTTGCAAATGATGAAAAAAGCATTCCGCGAACGCAGAGATTATGTTGTAAAGCGTCTTGGCGATATTCCGGGATTCAAACCAAATATGCCCATGGGTGCATTTTATGTATTCCCTGACGTACAGCAACTTTATGGAAAATCTGACGGCACAACCGTTATAAATAACGACAACGATCTTTGTATTTATATTTTAAACAAAGCTCATGTTGCCTTAGTTCCAGGTTCAGCTTTTGGTGATTCCAACTGCATCAGATTCAGCTATGCCACAAGCATGGAGAATTTAACTCTTGCAATGGACAGAATCGAAAAGGCAATTAAGGAATTGAAATAAGTTCTAAAACAATAAAAAGATATTGCCGAATATTTTTCAATGTCTTTTTAATGATAAACCTGAACCAGACTTTTAAACATACTGCTTTCGTTAACTGTTTTTCACATTATTTTTCTGTTATATGCGGGGGCATTAACTTATAAAAACTATGTCCAATGGCACAAAGTAAAGTTGAATCTTGGTTTATAAATGCTGTAGATGACAATAAAAAAATTAAATCGCATTGTCGTCTAAAACCTATTATTACCGACAATTACGTTTCGCTGGGGCAACTAACGGCCCTGCGATTTCTCGAATGGGTCTGCGAAAACCCCGGAGGCGTAATTGCGTTACCTACAGGTAAAACCCCTGAATTTTTTATTAAGTGGACACAATTCTATTTGGCCAATTGGAATCGGGAGCTGAATAAAGGAATTCTTGCCGAAATCGGGTTTAAGAAAAACGCCAGGCCCGATATGAAATCGTTAGAGTTTTTTCAGCTCGATGAATTCTTTCCCATACATCCGGCCCATGAACGTTCGTTTTCCAATTTTATAAATCTTTTTTACATAAAAGGTTTTGGCCTTGACCGTCGCAAAGCGCATTTAATAAACACTTGCGAAATGCGCGACAGAAAAGACATAAATCTTTGCGAATTGTTTTCGGATGGCGATATTGATTTAAGCCTACGTACACGACAAGTAAAATCCGAAAAAGAGCTTCAGAAAAAAAGAGCCATTCAGTATATAGACTTGATGTGTGCAGAATATGAGGACGCCATTCGCAAGGCGGGAGGAATAGGCTTTTTCCTTGGAGGAATTGGTCCTGACGGCCACATAGCTTTCAATATCAGAGGCAGTCGTCATGATTCCGTTACTCGCCTTGACCATATAAATTACGAAACTCAGGCTGCAGCAGCATCCGATTTGGGCGGAATAGAAAATGTGCGCAGAAAGGCGGTTGTAACCATAGGCCTTCAAACAATAACCGCAAATCCGGATTGCACAGCCATTAA
>CAZJYL010000202.1:0-2342 GCA_964550265.1 uncultured Bacteroidaceae bacterium | reverse complement strand
TTATTATCCTGCAACGTGCCTGCAAAAACTGCCAAACGCCCGTATGTTTATTACCCGTAGTGCCACATCGGGTTTGATAGAAGTGAAATTTCCATCTTCCGCAACATCGGTAAATGCAATAAAAAACAAAATTCAGCGCGGACTCGACCTTCCAAAAGGGAAAGTGATTATGCATACCGCTCCTCATCATGACGATATTGAGCTGGCATATTTCCCTGCCATTCATCATTTGGTCAGAAGCGATAAAAACGAAAACCATTTTGTTTATTGCACAAGTGGTTTTACCGCCGTAACCAATCAGTATCTTGCATCAGTTTTGGAAGCCAGCTCAGCATTTCTTAGCAGCAACGAAATTCAGGAAAAGGCATCTGAAATTAAATTGTTTGATTTCAACCTCAAAAACCACGATATTACCGGATATCTCAATGGTATTGCCCAGCAACAAAAAGAAGAACAATTGTTCTACGTTGCCTGCAGAATGATACGAAACGTGGCCTCACACCTTAATTCAAAAAACTGGGATAAGATAAAAAAATACATTAATTCTCTCTCTGATACAATTCTTTCACTAGAGCCCGGCAGCCGCGAACCTGAAGAAATACACCTTGCAAAAGGCTGGGTCAGGGAATTTGAAGCCGAACTTGCATGGGCGCATTTTGGACTCCCCGATTCATATACACACCACATGCGGCTGAAATTCTATTCTGCAGATATTTTTCCCGAATATCCAAATTACGAAGAAGACGTATTGCCAATTTATAATTTGATGAAAAAAATCAAGCCGGATGTTATTACATTGGCCATTGATCCGGAAGGTAGCGGACCCGACACTCATTATAAATCTCTAATGGCAATATCGGCAGCAATTGATGAGTATGTAAAGAAAACCGGACGCAATGATATTCGTATCTGGGGATATCGAAATGTATGGTCTTATTTTAAACTCGGCGAAGTAAATACGGTTATTCCTATATCGTTAAACTCACTGGCAGTATTGCACAATATGTTTAATACTTGCTTTATCAGCCAGCGTACAGCATCTTTCCCAAGCCATGAATTTGACGGAACCTTTAGCGAATTAGCACAAAAAATATGGGTTCAGCAGTTCAACGAGCTGCGCGGTATTCTTGGCGACAAGTTTTTCTACGAAAGCTCTAGCCGTATGCTTAATCGTGCTTATGGAGCAATTTATTTAAGCGATATGAGCTATAAAGAATTTACCGAATATCTTGTTCCGCTTCGCAGACTGCTGGAAACAAAATCGTTGCTGGAAAAATAGCTTGGCGTAGTTTGATTGTGAAATCAATGTAAACGAAAAGCAGCCTGTTAAGATTGGTTGCTATTAGTTATTTTTTAAAATTGATTTGATTGGATTCAAAAACCTCTCAATCAAACGCAAATCATCTGTAATTATTTCTGCTGAGCCCGACATCTCCTGCCAGAAATTAAGGGTATAATTGTAATTGGTGCGTAAGCCATTGGGAAAGGCAACTTCAACAATGTAGTTTGATTCTGCCGGCACTAATGAAATTGACTTCACAATCCCTTTAACCATACCATATTCCATATATGGGTAACTGTCAAATTTTATATTAATCTCCTGGCCTTGCCGTACTTTGCCGGCGCCCTGCATGGGTAATATAATTGTGCCGACCAATTCACTTTCCTTTTCCGGAACCACTGTCATTACAACATCTCCTGACACCACATTCTGATTAATTTCTCTTGTGTTTGTAAATGTCACTCTGCCATCAATTGGCGTTTTAATCAGATATGTGTTTTTCCAAATATTAATTGAATTTGACAATGTTTTATGTGCCTGCTGAATACTTTGTATGTACTGCTTGCTTTCATCAGCCTGCTGCAATTGCATTTCTGCTATCTGCTGTTCAATCTGAGCCTTTTGAATTTGCGTGCTGGACAAATTTGTTCGTGAAGACATATATGATTGCTTCCTCTGAATAAATGAAGCCTTCGACTTATCAAACTCTGCTGCACTGAGCACTTTCTGTGAAAACAAAATGGAGTCTCTGCGAAACTCACTCTGTGCAATCTGTAAATCCTCTCCCTGCAAATTGCTTTGGTCATAAAGCCGTTTGTAATATTGATCTGTTAAATAAAGTTGCTTTTGCAATGCCGTAATTTTTTTTGATATGAGATTTAGACTTCTGAATAATAAATAATCGGAAATCGATTTTTGGAATTGCAAAAAATCAGATTGCAGATCACCTAATAATAAAGCCGGCAATAATAAAATATCTTCTAAAATGCTATCATTTTTCACATCAAATGTGAGCAACAGACTATCAAGCAAAATCATATCATTATACTCTGCATTATTT
>CAZJYL010000201.1:0-5099 GCA_964550265.1 uncultured Bacteroidaceae bacterium | reverse complement strand
TCTAAATTGCATATTCCTGTTTTTCACATTGAAGCCGGATTACGTTCCTTTAACAAGAAAATGCCTGAGGAAATTAACCGAATTATTGCCGATCATTCCTCCACTCTAATGTTTTGCCCTACAAAAACCGCAATAAAAAACCTGGAAAACGAAGGATTCAGCTCCGGATTATTAGGTCCTTTTTCAATTGATAAGCCCGGAATATTTCATAGCGGCGACATAATGTTTGACAATTCAGTATTTTTTGCAGAAATAGCAGAAAAACAATCAAAAATTATTGAAGACCTGAATTTAAAGGATACACCTTTTATACTTGCAACAGTACACCGAAACGACAATACCGACAATGAAAACAGACTTAGGATGATTTTTGATGCATTATGTCTGAGCTCTGTCAATACCAAACTACCGGTAATTTTCCCTGTTCATCCCCGTACAAAAAAAATGATGGATACATGGTCAATCGGGAAAAACATAATGCCCGGTGCCGATTTGCGCCTTGTTCCGCCGGCTTCTTTTTTGGACATGATAATGCTGGAAAAAAACTGCAGTCTTGTATTAACCGACTCCGGCGGCGTTCAAAAAGAGGCATTTTTCTTTTCGCGTCCTTCAATTATTTTGAGACCCGAAACCGAATGGGTTGAGATTGTGGAATTGCGCGCTGCCAATCTGGCCGACGATACGGCAGAAAAAATTGCAGCTCAGGCCGAAGCCATGATTAATTATCCGCCAGACAATTATATGCCGATTTTTGGAGATGGACATTCAGCAAATTATATTTGCCGGAAAATGCTGGACTTTTATAATTCCCTTAATTCAAAAAAATAAAAACCAACTATGTCCATTGCCGTTCTCACATCATTCGACAATGCCAAACTGCGTTATATAATTGATTATGTTTTTGCAGAGCGGCTTGGCTTTGATTATGTGCTGAACCCTGCCGAAATCTCTTCAGATACTTTTGTTTTGTCTTACGGCACAAATCATTCTGCAAAAATATCAATTCCCGACAGCGGTTACTTACACTCTGCAGGAGTTTCGGATACAGAACCTGTCTGCACCACGGATGCCGACAACAATGTTTATTTGTTTGCATCAGACAAATCACAGGACATTTCGTTTGATATTTTTGCCGCCATTTTTTTTATGCTTAGCCGCAACGAAGAATATGTTGTAAAAGAACGAGACTCGCACGGACGATTCGACATTCAGCATTCTTTTGCATTTAAGCATAATTTTCATCAGCGAGCCGTAGTTGATGAATGGATAATTATGCTGAGAAAACAATTATTAAACTACTTACCTGAAAATTTATTTAAGAAAGATATTCCATCAATGTCTGTTACCATAGATGTTGACATGATGTATTCTTACCATACAAAAGGCTTTTTCAGGAATATGGCTGCATGGGGACGCGATTTAGTTTCCGGCAAATTCAAGGCTTTTTCTGAACGGCCTTTAGTGCTTATGGGAATAAAAAAAGATCCTTATGACACGTACGATATTGTGGAGAAAATAAGACAGAATTATAATCTGCAAATTATATTTTTTATTCTCGCATCGCAACACAGAACAAATTATGATAAAAATGGCAACCTTAACCACAACAGGTCGATAAATACAATTAGGAGATTGGAAAAGCAAGCCATTATCGGGCTACATCCTTCTTATTACAGCATTGATGACAATGATAAATTAATTACGGAAAAAAATATTCTGGAAAAAATTTCGGACACATCTATAAAATCAGCTCGCTGCCATTATTTAAGATTAAGGCTTCCCGATACTTACCGGCAAATGGTAAATGCTGGCATCGCCCATGATTACACAATGGGGTTTGCATCAAATTATGGATTTAGGGCAGGAACAAGCAGACCTTTTAAATTTTTTGATTTAACAGATGATAATGTACTACCCTTAACAATACACCCGTTTTGCGTTATGGACGGCAGTTTAAAAGATTATCAGCAATTATCGGTTGAGCAAGCACAAGCCGAACTGATTAAAATTTCTGATTATATCAAATCGATAAACGGACATTTTGAAATATTGATACATAACGATACACTTTCCAATAAAGGGCGCTGGAAAGGATGGGCCGGAATTTTAGAAAACACCATTAAAAAATTTTATTCAAAATAAAATGATTCGTTTCGTAAATAATGAAAATATTGATAGAAATTTATGGGATAAAACAATAATGCAATCATCCATGCCAATGATTTATGCCATGTCGTGGTATCTGGATATTGTAGCCCCTGAGTGGCATGGATTCATTCAAGATGATTACAAAACAGTAATGCCTATAGTAAGTTCCAGGAAATTTGGATTAACATATTTATATCAACCACCTTTTTGTCAGCAACACGGTGTATTTGGCAATAATGTGTCTGCCGATTTGGTAAAAGAATTTATTATAGCAATAAAATCAAAGTTTCGGTTCGCCGAAATAATGTTAAATGAAATTAATGAACTACAGGTTGACGGCGTAATACAAAATGTGAATATAACATTGGCATTATCAAAAAATATTGAAGAAATAAGAAAAGCTTACAACGACAATACAAAACGCAATATTAAAAAAGCAGAACAATCCGGACTAACGGTGCACAAAGGGTTTGCCATCGAAAATTTGATTTCCCTATTTAAGGCCAATAAAGGGAAAACATTAGAAAAAAGCGACAAATGGTATAAAATTCTAAAAACACTTGCATACCAACTTCATTATAAAGGATATGCAAATACTTATAATGTAATAAATCAAAAAAATGAAATTATTGCCGGCATATTATTAATTGAATTCAATAAACGGGCAATTCTTTTATTTAGTGGTGCCGGCAACGAAGCACGTGAAACCGGAGCCATGCATTTTTTAATTGATTCAATACTCTCAGGTATTTCAAATACTAATGATATTTTTGATTTTGAAGGAAGCAACAACAGCAATCTGGCAAAATTTTATATGGGCTTTGGCGGTAAAATTTCAACTTACCCTTTCGTGCGTATAAATCAATTGCCTATCTGTTATCGGTTTATTAAAAAGAAAGGAATAAGCATTACATAACTAAGCGTCATAAATTTTACTACGCTGCAATGCTTATAATCAAATTTGCCTGTAAGGAAAATTTACTTTCTAATTTCAAGTTCTTCAATTATTCGGCTTCCGCCCATAAATTTATCAATAATAAAAAGCACGTAGCGTATATCTACACAAATGCAACGTTGCAGTGTTGGTTCAAAAACGATATCGCCTGACATGGCCTCCCAATTTGCATCAAAGGCAAGACCCAACAACTCGCCATCACCATTTAATACGGGAGAACCGCTATTTCCTCCGGTAATATCATTATTGGTCAAGAAGCATGTAATCATTTTGCCGTTTTCGGCATATTGGCCAAAGTCTTTGTTTTCGTATAATTCTTTAAGCTTTGAAGGAACTATAAACTCGCTATTTGAAGGGTCTTCTTTCTCAATAACTCCCCCTAAAGTGGTTTCAAAATCGTAATCAATTGCATCTCCGGCACTATAGGAAAGTATTTTTCCATAAGTCAATCGTAAAGTACTATTGGCATCGGGATAAAATTTTCGTTCAGGATACATTTCTCTCAGTCCTTGCACATAAAGCCTCATGCCTTTTTCAAGCTGATAATTAAGTGGCCTGATATCTGAAACCAATTTATTATATAAAGCATAAATTTGAGTTGTTACTTCGTAAATTGGATCATTGGCCAAAATATTTTTTGATGGATTATTTAGAAAAATATCCATTTTATCCTTATTGGAAAAAATAGAAACCAAAAACACATAATCGGAGTAAAGAGAAAAGTCGTTTTTAAATTTATTATTTATAAAATTATAAAACGCAGGCTGAAATTCTGAAGGCATATCTGCTGCGTATAAGGCAAGCATTGCACTAAAAAGCTGCATTTCGGTTTTATAATCATAAGTTGCAAAAAAAGTATTGGAATAACCTTTTAAACCGGCAACCATTTCGTCAATTTTTGCAGGGTTTGGCTTATCGGCAGACAACTCAGCCATAAGAGGTCTGAATTTTCCGGCAAAGGAAATAACTTCGCTTCCGCGGAAAAAGGCTTCAGAAATATAATACTGAACCTTTTTTAAAAAATTAAGTTTTGCAAGAGAATTATGTGTTTTGATTAAGGCATCTTTATAATATCCAAACTTGGGAATATCGTCATTATTTACCCATGTTTCAAAGTCATCTTCCATTATTTTTTTTCGCTCAATAACATTATTTCTGTCTATGCCTTTGTTTTGACCTATATAATACTTCCAATAATTGGCAGTTGAAGCATATTTGCTGGCATATTTAAGTCTGACCTCGTCGTTGGCTTTCATGTTATTATCCATTATTGCAAGTTTCTTTTCACGAATTTTAACAATAGACGGATTAATATATAAATAATTAGATTCAACTTCTTCACTGGTTATATAACGGGATGTGCGACCAGGATAACCATAAATCATTGCAAAATCATTTTCTTTTTTTGGCTTAATGGAAATGGGAATAAAATGTTTTGGTACCATCGGAATATTATCCTTGCTATATTTGGCAGGTTTGCCATCAGGACCGGTATATACCCTGAAAACGCTGAAATCTCCGGTATGGCGCGGCCACGTCCAGTTATCCGTATCGCCGCCAAAATTGCCAATGGCCAAAGGCGGATTTATTACTAAACGTACATCAGGATATACTTCATAAACAAATAAATAATACTCGTTTCCGTAAAAAAATGATTTTACGTTTGCTTCCTGATATTTTTCTTTTACGGCTGCACTTTCCAATCGTTTTGAAATACGCGAAACAATTTCATCCCGTTCAAGCTCTGTAGCCTCATACGGAATAGAATCTATAATTTGCTTGGTAACATCTTCAACTCTTAAAAGAAACCTAACATTCAGTCCAGATGAGGGAATCAGCTCATCTGACATAGTAGCCGCATAATAGCCTTTTGTCAGGATATCATTTTCAACTGTACTCAATGAAGCAATAGACGCATAACCGCAATGGTGATTAGTAAAAATAAGCCCCTGGTTAGAAACAATTTCTCCCGTACATCCTCCGCCAAATATTACTA
>CAZJYL010000200.1:0-5125 GCA_964550265.1 uncultured Bacteroidaceae bacterium | reverse complement strand
AAATTTATAATTATGAGGAAAAATTTACTTTTCCTGTTTATCGTATTTTTGCTTTCTGGTGTTGTAAATGCGCAGCAAGACGCGCAATTTACCCAAAACATGTTTAACCAGATGGCAATTAATCCAGGTTATGCAGGCAGTCATGATGCTATTTGTGCAACAGCTCTTTTCCGTCAGCAATGGATGGGATTTACCGAAACTGTTAATGGCAACGAAAATAAAGTTGCACCACAAACAATGCTATTTTCATTACATAGTAATGTAGATGCCATTCGAGGTGGTTTAGGTCTGGTTGTTTACAAAGACAAACTTGGATATGAAGATAATATTGGAGTTAAATTTGGCTATGCCTACAGAATGCCTCTGCAGGGCGGCACTTTGGGTATAGGCTTAATGGCCGGATTTTTAAACAAGAAGATTGATTTCTCTCAATTTAATTATGTTGATGCGGGAGACCCTTTGCTTAGCAGCCAGAATGTGGAAAGCGACATGGTTTTTGATTTGGCATTTGGTGCATACTATAACAAGCCGGGGGTGTTCTATGCAGGATTGTCTTCAAATCAATTAATGCAAAGTCAGACTGACATGGTAGCTCAGGCTGCAAATCTTGGCAGTCCGCAATTAAAGCGTCACTATTACCTTACGGGAGGATACCAGTATCAGTTGCCTAATAATCCGCAGTTTGAGTTGCGTCCTTCGATTTTTGTAAAATCCGATTTTGCAAGCACGCAGCTTGACGTTAACGCTTTAATGTATTATAACAACCAGTTTTGGGGTGGTTTAAGTTATCGCATGCAAGATGCCATTGCTATTTTGCTTGGAGCACAACCATTTATAAATTCAGGAAATAAAAGTTTAGAAACTTTAGGTGTGGGATATAGTTATGATATTACTACCTCTGCAATGGGCAGAAGTGGAAGAAGCAGCGGAAGTCATGAGATTCTTTTGAACTATTGTTTTAAAATCGTCATAGTAATTCCGCCAGACAGCTACAGAAATGTGCGTTTCCTCTAAATTTTTGAGTTTTTGAAACATAGATAATAAAAACTGCGTTAAAAAGATATAGGTTTTATTAAATTTGCACCCATGAAGTCCAATCTTAAATTAAATATGAAATACCTAACAGCCTTATTGTTGCTTGTTATGGTTATTACCAGCTGCAACAAATCAGACCGTGGAAACTTAGTAGGTGTCCAAAATCGTGACCCTTGGTATCAGCCTGATCCTTATGGCATGTTGTTTATTCCTATGGGTAGTTATGTTATGGGACAAAACGACCAAGATGTACCGTATAATCAATTGCAAACTGCAAAGACAGTTTCAGTTCAGTCATTTTATATGGACGAAACTGAAATCACAAACAATGAATACAGGCAGTTTGTTTACTGGGTACGCGATTCTATTGCGCGTCTTTTATTAGGTGAGCAAATAGAGGCTTATCTGATAACCCAGGATGAGTATGGTCAGGATTTAGATCCGCCTTATCTTAATTGGAAGACTAAATTGAGATATGACAGCGATGATGAAACGGTTCGTGAAATATTATCACAAATGTATTTACCTGAACATGAGCAGTTTTATCGCCGCAAAGAGTTTGATACTCGCAAGCTTAATTTTCAATATTATTGGATTGATTTCAAAGCTGCTGCAAGAAAGGATTTTCGTAATCCATTGACAGATGCTCAGGTTAAAAATAATGAAGACCCTGCATCTTTGCGTAACAGACCTCAGGGTTATAATGATCGTTCGGTTTTTATTAAAAGTGATATAATTAATGTATATCCCGATACTTTATGCTGGGTTATGGACTTCACTTATTCTTTTAATGAGCCGATGACTCAAAATTATTTCTGGCATCCGGCATACGACCATTATCCTGTTGTGGGAGTTAATTGGAAACAAGCCAGAGCTTTTTCAATTTGGAGAACTCAGTATTTACATGGTTATTTAAGAAGTATTGGACAAATAATTGTTAATGATTTCAGATTACCTACAGAAAGCGAATGGGAATGGGCAGCCAGGGGTGGTCTTGATTTGAGTCCATACCCATGGGGTGGTCCTTATATTCGTAATTCTAATGGATGTTTCCTTGGTAATTACAAGCCTTTGCGTGGAAATTATCCAGACGATGGCGGATTCCATACACTTATTGTAGGTCACTATGCTCCAAATGATTATGGTCTATATGACATGGCCGGTAATGTTTCAGAATGGTCCAGTAACGCATTTGATGAATCAGCTTATCAGTTTGCGCATGATTTGAATATGGATTATTCCTATGAAGCAAAAAGCACTGACCCCGAAGTTCTTAAAAGAAAAGTAATTCGGGGTGGTTCATGGAAAGATATTGGTTATTTCATGCAGGTAAGTTCTCGTTGGTATGAATTTCAGGATACCGGAAAATCTTATATCGGATTTAGAAACGTTCAAACATATTTAGGTCGAATGAAAGGTGATGGTCCTAACTCGTCGAACGTTTACAGATAAAAATAAAAAGGGTCAAAAACACAAAAAGTTAAATTAAAAAAAAAGGTTATGGGTCTTAAAAAAATTGTTGAAAGTAAAGGGTACAAAAATTTCATGTCTAAGCTTTATGGCTGGGGTGCCTCTCTTGTTATCCTTGGTGCTTTATTTAAAATTATGCACTATCCTGGTGCAGGTCTTATGCTTTTAATTGGTATGGGAACTGAAGCTCTTATTTTCTTTGCATCAGCTTTTGAACCAATGCACGTTGAGCCGGATTGGAGTCTTGTTTATCCTGAACTTTGGGGAATTTACCATCCTGAAGAAGCTGAAGCTTTAGGTTGGGAACCAAAAAAGATTGATGCTACAGGCAAGACCGTAACTCAGGAATTGGATAAAATGCTTGCAGACGCCAAGATTGGACCTGAATTAATTGCAAGTCTTGGAGAAGGGATGAAAAGCTTGAGCGAAAATGCCAATAAACTTTCAGGCGTTGCCGATGCAGCTGCTGCTACAGACGGATTTGTTACCAACTTAGGTGCTGCTGCCGATAGCGTTTCCGGATTAAAAGATGTATATGATAAAACAGCTGTATCCTTAAATAAAACTATTGGCGTTAATGATGAATTTGTTGATACTGTTAAATCAGCCACAAATAATGCAAATGAAAGTGCCGGAGCATTTAAGTCTGTTGCTAACGCAATAAATAATGATGTCGCAGCTACAGAAGAATATGTGGAAAGCATTAAAAGTGCAACCAATGCAGCTCATGCCCTTGCACAAAAATATACCCAGAGTGCAGAGTCGCTTACCAAATCTGCTGAAGCCATTGATTTTAGTGCCGTTGACGGACAATCATATGGCGACCAAATTCAAAGAATTACCAAAAATCTTTCAGCACTTAATGCAGTATATGAATTGCAACTTCAAGGTGCCAATGCACAAGTTGAAAAAGCTAATGCTATGCAGGAAAGCCTTGGAATATTTGTTGAAAATGTAAATCAAACAATGAATGCCCTAAATGCTTATAAAGATCAAGCAAATGTTCTTTCAAAGAATCTTGCTGCTCTTAATACGGTTTATGGCAACATGCTTTCAGCAATGAATGTAAATGTTAATAATTAATATAAGGTATATTGTCTAATCATTAAAAGAAAGGGTATTTTATGGGAGCAAAGAATTGTCCGGAAACCCCGCGCCAGCGAATGATTGCGATGATGTATCTTGTTTTGACAGCTATGCTTGCACTCAACGTGTCAAAGGACATTTTACAGGCATTCACGGTTGTTAATGATAGTATTGTTGAAACTAATCGCATTTTCAAAGCTAAGGTTGACGGAAACTATAAAACATTTGAACAAGCATATGCCATTTCTCCTGGTAAAGTAAAGGAGAATTATGATAAAGCTCTTGAAGTTAAAAAGGAAGCCGATATACTTGTAGCGTTTATTGAACAGATAAAATGGGAAATAATTGGTGCAGTAGAGGGTAAAACCGCTGATGAGGTTAAAGCAATGGAAGAAGCTGCCTTAAAGGAAGGGAAGAGCTTTTTACAGGGTATTGATGGGAAAGATAACTTTGATATACCTCACAGATACTTATTTGGAGACTCCGACAAAGGAGAAAGTGGGACTAAGGTTGGTGAGCTGAAAGATAAAATTGTTGCATTTAAGAAAAAAATGACTGACATTTTAGGACCTAAATATGCTCAAAATGTTAATTTAGGTCTTGATGTAGAAAAGGACTTTCCAACAGTTTCAGGTGAAGGTACAGCCAATTGGCAGGTAACCAATTTTTATCATACTATTCTGGCAGCTGATGTTGTAATTCTAAATAAAACCATTCTTGAAGTCAGAAATGCTGAGGCTGACGTGGTTTCGCAACTGTATGCAATGATTGATGCTGAAGGCTTTTCATTTGATAAGGTTGGAGCAAAAGTAATTGCAAAAAGTAATTATGTTTTAGTCGGCAGTGAATACGAAGCTGAAATTTTTGTTGCAGCGTATGATTCAAAACAGCAACCTGTAATTAAAGTAGGTTCAGCTGTTGATTCAACCACACTTGAAATTTCAGGAAATGTTCAAACTATCGAAGGTAAAGATGGAGTTGGCATTTACAAAGTAGGAACTGGTTCTATAGGTGAGCAAAAGTTTGGTGGAGTTATTGAAATTACCTCTCGTAATGGAGTTAAAACAAGCTATCCATTTAATTCATCTTACTTTGTTGCTCAGCCTTCTGCAACAGTTTCAGCTGACAAGATGAATGTATTTTATATAGGAGTTGATAACCCCGTTACAATTTCTGTACCCGGTGTAGCTAATGAGCGTGTTCGTGCCAGCATATCTAATGGTTCGCTTAGCCCAACCGGTGGTGGTCATTATATTGTTAAGGTTAGTGGCGGATCAGAGTCTGTTATTAATGTGTCGGCAGAAATTGATGGTGGCTCACGTGCTATGGGCCAAGCAACATTCCGTGTTAAACCTATTCCAACACCTATTCCTAAGGTTGCCAATAAAATTTCAGGAAACTTTACTAAAGCTGAAATTTTAGCTTCTCCGTATGTACTTGCTGTTCTTGAAAATTTCGATTTTGATTTAAGATATAATGTTGTTTCTTATAAATTTACCTATAAAAATGCTGCTGGCGACCTTATAGATATAGG
>CAZJYL010000199.1:0-5129 GCA_964550265.1 uncultured Bacteroidaceae bacterium | reverse complement strand
ATAGTAAGAAAATTATCTACCGAAACATTAAAAAAGGAAGAAAAACGCACAATATCTTCAATGCTTGGTTCGGCAATCCGATTTTCGTATCCGCTCAAAGTAGAACGTTTCATATCAAGAGCAATGGCTAAATCGCTCTGCGTTAGATTTTTTCTTTTTCTGAAAAACCGCAGGTTTGAAACAAAATAGAGATTCATTGTTTATTTTTTAAACAAATATAATGATTAATTTTTAATTATTCAAATAAAAGTAAAATAATTATTTTTAAGTTGATTTAAACAAAAGATTATGAATACAATGTTTTTTTAAATTCTATCTCATATTTAATTAAATTTGTGAGCTGGATTAATAGTTAAAATAAAGTCTTAGACTTACATGGAGCGAATTTTACAACAAATATCATCAAGTTTTCAAACACCGTTACACAATCCGGTGCTAATCTTTTCACTAATTCTTGCCATCATATTGTTAGCTCCAATATTATTGCGGCGATTAAATATTCCAAGCATAATTGGGCTAATTATATCTGGCGTCGTAATTGGGCCGCACGCCTTAAATATTTTAGAAAAGAACTCTGCAGTTGATTTGTTTTCTACCATAGGATTGTTATACATAATGTTTATTGCAGGTTTGGAACTTGATTTAAACGAGTTTAGAGCAAATAGGTTTAAAAGTATTTTATTTGGATTTTTTACATTTTCAATTCCTATAGCAATAGGTTTTCCTATTATTTATTATTGGTTTGATTACGGGCTTTTGTCTTCGATGCTTATTGCAAGTATGTTTGCAACACACACGCTTGTAGCATATCCTATAGTAAGCAAATTAGGTATTGCAAAAAACGCATCGGTAGCAGTAACAGTAGGAGGAACTATATTAACAGATACCGGGGTATTGATTGTACTGGCTATTTTAGTTGGTGCAGGCGTAGGGGTAACAGGGAGTGATTTCTGGATACAACTTGGCTTATCAATCACACTATTTACATTGTTTATGATGCTGGTAGTGCCGCGGGTTGCGAAATGGTTTTTCAAAAAACTTGAAAGCGAAAAATATTCACACTACATTTTTGTTTTATCAGTAGTATTTTTTTCGGCATTTTTGGCAGAAGCTGCCGGTTTAGAAGCTATTATCGGAGCCTTTGCAGCAGGATTATCATTGAATAAACTTATTCCACCAACATCCAGTCTGATGAACAGAATTGAATTTATCGGCAACTCACTTTTTATTCCGTTTTTTTTGATTTCGGTAGGTATGCTGGTAGATGTAAGTATATTGTTTAATGGCTATACGGCAATCTTTATTGCCATAGTGCTATCGGTTGTTGCAATAATTGGCAAGTGGTCGGCTTCGTTTTTAACTCAAGTTATCTTTAAATTCAGCAGATCTCAACGTAATTTAATTTTCGGGTTAAGCAGTGCACATGCGGCTGCAATTCTTGCGGTTGCATTAGTTGGCAAAAGAGTTGGTTTAGTTGATGATGTAATTTTAAACGGAATAATCATTCTGATACTTATTACTTGTGTGTTTTCATCATTTGTTACCGAACGTGCAGCAAAAAAAATTGTTTTGGAAAACGATGATGAATCAATATCTGAAAATAATGGTAATTATAAAAATCTGGAACATATTTTAATTCCAATCACCTCGTTGAAAAATATGGAAAAGATGATTGATTTTGTTGCTTTAATAAAAAACAAAAAATCAGTTAATCCTTTATCAGCACTCGCAGTTATACCTAATGATGAGAACTCTGAAACTAATATTCGAAAAATCAGACAAGAATTGGAAATATGCGAGAAATTTGCAGCAGCCTCTGACACTAAAATAAATATTTCAATAACAATTGACCATCACTTTTTAAGCGGTGTTAACAGAAAATCCAGAGAAATAATGGCTGAAACAATAATGTTTCAATGGCCTGAAGGGTCCTTACTTACAGATAGAAAAAACGAAATGCGGTTAGATAATATTTTGGACCATATTGATAAAACTTTGTTCATTTGCCATATTAACAAGCCTATGTCTTCTCATAAAAGGATAGTTATTATAGCACCACCATATTGCGAAAAAGATGCCGATTTTGGATTATGGCTTTCAAAAGCCACACAATTGGCCGGAGAACTTAAAATAGAAATGGTATTTTTTGCCAATAGCACTACACGTGGTGCTATTGCTAATGCTTTAATCATGCTTAAAAATCATGTGCCCAACGAGCTAAGAGCATTCGACGATTGGAATGATTTTTTAATTCTGTCTAGGTTTATAAAAGAAGATGACATTTTGTTGTTTGTAGGTGCCCGCAAAGGTTCGTTATCGTATAATCAGCTTTTTGACAGTGTTCCTTCAAAACTGGAAAAATATTTTTCGCGAAACACAAAAATATTATTGTATCCTGCACAATTTAGCAAACGTAGTATTATTGATAGCTATGGCGATATTTCTCATGAACCTATTAACATTGGCATTGAGGCTGTTCAAAAAATAGGTAAAGAAATTGGAAGTATTTTTAAGAAAAACGAATGATTAATAAAATTTGATTTTTTGAATTTTATACTAATCAGTTTTTGGCTTTAATCACAAATATTTTATTGCTTTTATTGTAAAATAAAAGCAATATTTTATTCAATTCCAAAACCCCAATAAATGATGAACTGTAAATTACTGAAAAGTATAGTTTTACCTATATGCGAACAGAAGTCAGCAACTCGTCCCAAAACAGCCTTATAAGCATAACCTTACCAACTTCTATTGAAACCTCATTTGCAGTACACTTATAGCCGGAATTGAAAAAGAGCCGGTAACCTAAACAATGCACAAAGCTTCATTGTAAGCTTTTTTGTAAACACCGCAGCCGGTCAATAAAAGCAGTTTCAATACAAAAAAATTAAAATTCAATAAATAATTTGAAATTAAGCTGGCGCCTGGTAAGATAATTGGGTACGGCATGTCTGTTGTTTTCAACATCGGTTATCCAGATATACGATACGGTATTATTAATATTCAGCAAATTAAAAATTTCGAGACTCAGCCATGCATTGCGAATAAATTTCAAATTTCGTGGCTCATGCTTTTGCTTATCCGAGGGTTTAAATCCGGCTATTTGCTTGGAAAACCCAATATCAACACGCCTGTACGGCGGCATTCGGAGTGTTTGTTTATATTTTTCGCTGTTTGGGGGTCCAAATGGCAGACCTGTACCAAAAACTAGGCTTAAATGCATCTTATAACTCGGATTATTGGGCAAATAATCCTGAAAGAAAAGGCTGACATTAACTCGCTGGTCGGTAGGTCTGGGAATATATCCCGGCTCAATTCTAATACTGTCCACCACAATTCTGTTTACAGATGCAGCATTAATGACTTCTCCATCCGAATTAATATAAAGATGATAGTAATCGCCTTCGATATCTTCGCGTGTTTGCATAAAGCTAATGCTTACCCAGGACTCAGCATCCTGCACAAATTGTCCGTTCATTTTTATATCAACTCCTGTGGCGTATCCATGCGATTTATATTCGGGCAAATAGCGGATTCTTACATTATCGACCACATAAGGAATCATGTTGTTCAGGGCCTTGTAATAAACTTCGCCAACAACTCTGAAAGGTCTCTTCCATAATGAATCGGTATGTTCAAATCCCGCAACAAAATGAATTGATTGCTGTGCTTTTAAATTTGTATGTAAATTTCCGCCCATATCACGCAATTCGCGATAGAAAGGAGGTTGCTGATACATTCCCGTGGCAAAACGAAACAAATAATTTCTGTTCCAGTTCGGCTTAATGCTAAAAGCTGCGCGAGGGCTAACTATAAGTTGCTTATTTACATCCCAGTAGGAACTGCGGACACCTGCAATTATGTTATATCTTACACTATCGATATTCCATTCCCTGCCCGATTGAAAAAAACCTGAATACCGCATTGAGCTTAAATGAAGCTGAGATATAAGCGTGTTTGAAATATCGAGATTTTGATATGGCTGGGGAGTGATGTATCCAACCGAATCGGTAACATGTGGGAGAGAAAAGCCGGAAGAATCGATGTAGCTCCACTGCCATATTTTATCGAATACTTTTTCGTGCTGCCCTTTCAATCCCCAATGCAGATAATAATTTTCTTTTTCCAATGTTCCCTTATGCTCTGCAGACAAAACATGCACGTCAAGAAAATTACGCGCATGGTCCAAAAAAGTACCAACTCCCATGTTTTTGGCAACATTTCCAAACTGATCGCTGCCCAAATCAGACTCAAGCAATCCAATCCAATACTGCCCCTGAATGTCGTACGTTTCATCTTCGAGAGAAGAATAGCCTGATAAAATATATTTCAATAACAAATTTTTATTCGGATAATGTTGATATCGGGCTCCTCCCAAAAAAGTTGTAAACCGATCCGATTCCATTCCGTCAAAATAAATTGTAAGCCTGTACGCTTGATTAACTGTACCATACGAAGTCTGACGTGTTTCAGGGACAAGATTGTATTTATTTGAACTCATATATCCCAATATGCTAAGTTCCGATGTTTCGGACAACTGCCATGTGAAATAATTTTGCCAATCGAGAAACGAGGGTTTATAATTACCTTTTGTTTCCATGGCATTTAAAATATATTGAGTGGTTTTGTACCTAAACCCTGACAAAAATGAAATTAGTCCGTTTTTGTCTTTTCCCTCAACATGAACATTTGTGCCAAGCATACTTACATGCACGTCTCCCCGAAGTGAATCGGGGCGTTTATATTGTACATCAAGTACCGACGACATTTTATCGCCATATTTAGCTTCGAACCCTCCTGATGAAAAAGAAACAGAGTTTACCAAGCTTGAATTCAAAAAGCTAAGGCCTTCCTGCTGACCACTACGAACAAGAAAAGGCCTGTAAATTTCAATGTCATTTGCATATACAATATTCTCATCGAAATTTCCTCCCCTAACCGAATAAGTGGAAGAAAGCTCATTTCCGGAAGACACACCCATTCCAATGAGTTTTACCAAAGTTTCAATTCCACCATAAGTTGGCAACATAGCCGACGTGCGTGGGTCAAGTCTTATAATTCCACCCGCCATATCATAATGACCTGTAACATCAACAGCTTTTAAAACAGTAGCTTTATCAGTTAAAGAT
>CAZJYL010000198.1:0-5136 GCA_964550265.1 uncultured Bacteroidaceae bacterium | reverse complement strand
CTAATAAGAGAGTTTGAGTACTTAGTGAACAGAGAGGTGATTTGGATTCCTTCAGTTCCATTTAATGGATCTCAGGAATGGCAAAATAAAATTGGAGAGTATCTAATTGCAAATAAAATTGGGCTTAAAGTTCCTGACTTTATTTTTTCTAATTGTGAAAGCGATATTAAAAGGTTCTTTACAAAGCATGAGAAAATTTGCCTGAGAGAGTTTTGTTCACCTCCGTACTCATTTCCTCCTATTATATTCGAACATTCAGATAAGATTAAGCTTAATAATATAAAAAACAGTCCCTGTACATTTCAAGAATATATTGAAAAAAAATATGAATTAAGGGTTGTGGTTGTCTTTGACAACATTTATCCAATTAAAATACACTCGCAAGATTCAAATTTGACCAAGAATGATTGGCGTGTACATGATGATGCTCATGTTAAATGGGAGATGACAAAACTTCCTGAAAAAGTGTGTAATCAATTACTTCAACTTGGTAAACAGCTTCAACTAAATTGGTATTCAGTAGACCTAATTTTCTCAACAGATAATGAATATGTTTTTCTTGAAATTAATAGACCTGGAGCACATTATTGGCTTGACACTTTTGTAGGGTTTGATGTTTCAAAAGTAATTGTTGAATTGGTAAAAGAGAAAAAAATAATTGATGAATATGAAAGCTAGCGTTTTTATTTTGCAGGTGTTTGCGTTTGTAAATCTGTCATTAGCACAGAACACATCAATAATTGATTCTTTTTCTCCAGGTATTCAAAAGAAATTTTTTCTTAAAGAAATCACACAAAGCCCAAAAAGTTTTCCTGACAGCAATGCTTATTTCCGAACTCATAGCTCATATGATACAGCTGCATACTGGCTAATGAGAGCTGTTTTGTCGGATGACGAACAGGAAATATTGAATAGTGTTGAACGATCTGTTCTTTGTGCCCGGGACACATTGGGCAAAGAAGCTTTTGTGCTGCCTGATTCCTTACTAAATTTAATTATCGCAAAATTGTCAAATGGATATGGACAATTTCTTGGATATTTAAATTCAAAATTGTTTTATACGTCACCATATCAGTGTTTGTATTTTCTAAATGAAGAGACCAATCTATACTTTAAAACGAACAACCTGCCTTTTCGGGCGTTTTCATATTTAAACAGAGCTTCATTATTTGCAGAAGTGTTAAACCAATACGATAGTGCAATTGATTTAATAGATTCTGCCATAGTTTTGTGGAGTGACATAGGTGACACAATGCAGTTGGCTAACAATATTAAATACAAAGGTTTATTGCTTGGATTAAATCACAAACTCATAGAAGGTGAGATTTTTTTAAAATCTGCTCAACACATGTTTGTAGAAAAAAACTTTGAGCCAGGGCAATATTCATGCATGTTGGATTTGACAAAAATTTATGCAGTCAATAATCAATGCGATTCTCTTGAAAAGTACTATAAAATTTGCTATCCATACTTTAATAATAACGATAAGTACAGGCTTTTTGTGCTGAATAACAATGTTTTTTTTGGTTTTACTTGTATGGATAGTAAAACCCTTAGCAAATTAGTTAAAGAGAACATTATTATGCTTGCAAACAACGATGTGTTCGTTTATAACAAGATAGAGTTCTATAATGCAGCCTCTGTATTTGTTAATCAGATTTTTTCAGCAGCAGAAATTGAAGAATTTAATAATAACATGCAGCATTTTAGGTCAACTGCATTAAAGACAGGCTATTATCCAGGATTATTTGGTTTTTAGTATTGAGAAGCTTTATTCATTATAATCAAGTTGATCTTCGCGATTGCGGACCCACATGCCTGCGTATGGTGGCAAAGCATTATGGACGAAATTATTCGTTGGCATATCTGCGCGAGAAAAGCTGCATTACGCGCCATGGTGTTAGCATGCTGGGTATCAGCGATGCAGCAGAATCCATCGGATTTAAGACACTGGGAGTAAAAGTTTCGTTTGAGCAACTGAAAGAAGAAGCTCCATTGCCTGCTATAGCGCATTGGCGTCAGAATCATTTTGTTGTGGTGTATGACATAACTGATAAGGCTGTTTTTGTGGCTGACCCCGGCTCGGGATTGATTAAATACACAAAGGAAGAATTTGTACAAGGATGGATCAGCACCAAGAGCGAAGATGAGAACAAAGGTATTGCCTTGTTGCTTGAAACCACGCCGGCTTTTTACGAATTGAAAGGAGAAAAAAGCGACCGGCAAAAGTTTTCGTTTTTATTTAAATATCTGACGCCGCATAAGAAATATATTGTTCAGCTTTTTCTAGGAATGTTGCTTGGGAGCCTATTGCAGCTCATTCTGCCTTTTCTTACACAAAGTGTGGTTGATGTGGGTATCGGCAATCAGGATCTTGCGTTCATTACGCTCATTCTGATTTCGCAATTGGTATTGGCTGCCACCCAAATGTCGGTTGATTTTATGCGCAACTGGATATTACTGCACATCAGCACAAGAATAAACATTTCTTTGATATCCGATTTTCTGATCAAGTTGATGAAACTTCCCATTAGGTTTTTCGACAGCAAACTTATCGGCGATATCATGCAGCGAATCGGCGATCACACACGCATTCAGAATTTTTTGACCGGATCGTCACTCTCAACGTTGTTCAGCATGGTGAATCTGGTTATATTCAGTGCGGTGCTGGCCTGGTATGATTTGAAAATACTTGGAATATTTCTGTTTGGCAATGCCTTGTATGTGGTGTGGATTCTGATGTTCATGAAGAAGCGTCGGGAACTGGATTTTAAGCGATTTGCATTAGCTGCCGATAACCAAAGCACTTTGTTTCAGATTATCACCGGCATGCAGGAAATAAAACTGAACAACTGCGAAAAGCAGAAACGCTGGCGATGGGAACGCCTGCAGGCAGCGCAGTTTAAGGTATCCATCAAAGGACTGGCACTTGGACAATATCAGCAGGTTGGTTCTTTGTTTCTGGCACAAGCCACCAATATCTTCGTTTCGTTTCTGGCTGCCCGTGCGGTAGTCAACGGACAAATGACCCTGGGTATGATGATGGCGGTTTCGTACATCATTGGGCAGATCAGCTCTCCGATAAACCAGTTGATTGGATTTATCCAGTCGTTGCAGGATGCACGCATCAGTCTGGAGCGTTTAGGCGAAATTCACAACAAGCCCGATGAAGAGCCTGAAGAAATGAATCGTGTTGCAATATTGCCCGAAAACAAAAGTCTGCATGCAAATAATATTACCTTTCGATATGAAGGGCCAAATAGTCCGACAGTACTCGAAGATGTTGACCTATATATTCCGGAAGGGAAAATTACAGCTATTGTTGGTACAAGTGGCAGCGGTAAAACAACACTGATAAAATTATTGCTTGGATTCTATAGGCCGGAGCAGGGAGAAATCAAGGTAGGTGATTTATCTCTTGAGCATGTGAATGGTGCGTTCTGGCGCTCGCAATGTGGTGTTGTGATGCAGGATGGATATATTTTCAGTGAGACCATTGCAGAAAATATTGCTCCTGGCGATGATGATATTGATAGGCGAAAAATGCTCCATGCAGTTAAAGTGGCCAACATCCGTGAATTTATTGAGGGGTTGCCGCTGGGTTACAACACAAAAATTGGTCAGGAAGGTAGTGGTATTAGTCAGGGGCAGAAGCAGCGGATGCTGATTGCGCGAGCGGTGTATAAAGATCCGCAGTTTATTTTTCTGGATGAAGCTACAAACTCATTGGATGCTAACAATGAGCGCGTGATTATGGATAATCTGAATGAGTTTTTTAAAGGAAGGACTGTTGTTGTGGTTGCACACCGACTAAGTACGGTGAAAAATGCCGATCAAATTGTTGTGCTTGAGAAAGGTAAAATTATTGAAAGGGGCACTCATACTGAACTTACTGAGAAGCGGGGAGCATATTATGAGTTGGTGAAAAATCAATTGGAACTTGGTAATTAGACGCGGATTTACGCTGATGAACGCAGATGAGAAATAATTAGACGCGGATTTACGCTGATGAACGCAGATGAGAAATAATTAGACGCGGATTTACGCGGATAAACGCAGATGAGAAATAATCAGACGCGGATTAGAGCTGATAAACGTAGCTGGGTGATAATTAGACGCGGATTTACGCTGATGAACGCAGATGAGAAAGTAATTAGATGCTGATTAGCGCGGATTTACACGGATTGATTCTTTTTTGGACGCTGAATAGCGTGGAGAGAATAAAATTTTGACAGTAATGAATAAAGGCAATAAAGTAATATTTTTAGAAAAAAGATATGGAGAACAAACTGTTACATTCGGAAATAACAGAAATCATTATTAAAGCGTTTTACAATGTTTATAATGAGCTTGGATATGGATTTCTTGAAAAGGTGTATGAAAATGCCATGCTGATAGAATTGAAAGCGTTAGGGTTGGATTGCTTTAATCAGCAAGGAATTACAGTCCATTACAAAGGCAATGAAGTTGGATATTTTATTGCCGATATCAATGTTGCGGGAAAAGTCATTGTTGAGTTAAAAGCTATTGAATCGCTTGCACCCATTCATGAAGTCGTATTAGTAAACTACCTGAAAGCAACAGGACTTGAAGTTGGATTATTGATGAATTTCGGTCCGAAACCAAAATATGTCAGAAAAGTATTATCGAAAGAGTACCGCAATGGAGAAATTTAAATTAGTTCAAGTCAGCGCAACACGGTGTAAATTCGCGTCAAACAAAAATGGATCAGTGTTAACCCGCGTAAATCCGCGTCAAACAGAATTGAATCAGTGTTAACCCGCGTAAATCCGCATCAAACAGAACAAATCCGCATCAAATCAATAGTATGGAAGAAAAACTCCCTGAAATATACACCGAAGAAGTAAACGACATTCTTAGCAAGCCTCCATCAGGAATAATTAGAAATGGCATTACACTCATCGGAGTTGTAATTATTCATTTACTTGCTGGTTCCTGGTTTATTAAATACCCGGATAAAATTACAGCTGCAATAAAAGTGAGCACTTCTCAGGTGCCTGCATCACTTATTGCTAAAACCAGCGGAAAAATCACTCATTTATTTACTTCAAATAATCAATTAGTTCATAAAGGCGATATCCTTGCTGTTATAGAAAATAATGCAGAGTATAATGA
>CAZJYL010000197.1:0-5177 GCA_964550265.1 uncultured Bacteroidaceae bacterium | reverse complement strand
AGCAATGACCACTCTGTAAAGTTCATCAAAATTACGCCCTAAACTCAAAGGATAATAAATAATAGTGCGAATAATACCATTGGGATCTATTACAAATACAGCACGTACAGCTTTTGTATTACTTTCGCCCGGCATCATCATTCCATATTTTTTTGCAACATCCATGGTAATGTCTTCAATCAGCGGAAAAGTTACTTCCACATCTTTCATCCCCTTGTATTCAATTTTTTCCTTAATTGTTCTTAACCATGCTATATGGCTGTACAAGCCATCAACAGAAAGCCCAACAAGTTTACAATTAGCTTCATTAAATTGCTTTTCCATTGTTGCAAATGTCATAAACTCTGATGTGCACACGGGTGTGAAATCAGCAGGATGGCTAAAAAGAATAACCCAGCTTCCTTTGTAGTCAGCAGGGAAATTAATTTCACCTTGAGTGGTAATTGCTTTAAATTCGGGGGCTTTGTCGCCAATTCTTGGCATTGAGAATTCTTGATTTTCCATAATTGTCTTTTTTAATTGTTTTTGATCAAATTTTAATTTATTAAGTAAATGAAACACAATTTGTTGGTTTGATTTTACATTATGTAATGTAATAAAAAACCATAGTTTTTAGAATTAATAATTGCTAAAGCAAGAATGCAAATAGTTAAGGCTTTAAAAGATTTAAATAAACGTTTTCTTAAAACCATAAAACTATTGCTTCCCTTCTCTGTTGCGATTTCCTTTTCCTGCACCATAGCCTTCGGCTTTTCTTCTATTTCCCATACCTTTGCCGAGCATCTGCAGTTTTTCTTCATCAGACAAATTATGGCATCTGCCCAATTTACGTCCTGTGCCCCTGCCTTTTCCTTCAGGGCCTGTTCCATCCATGTTTGGCATAATATTAATTTTTAGAGTTCAACATATTTATAACTTCTCTGATTGTTAAAGATTCTTTTATAACAATCATTTGTATTTTCAAACTGTCAAGCAAAGATTTAATTTTCACTCCGAATTCACCGGAAATTATTTTCTCTACTTTTTTTTCAGCCAATAACTGAACCGAAGCCGGACCTGCCCCTTCGGCAGCATTAATGTTCGGATTTGGAATAAATTCCGATGACCTGCTTTCAGTATCATAAACAACAAAATAATGACAACGACCAAATCTGCTGTCGATTAATGAGTCAAATGAGTCTCCGTTCGATGTAATAGCTACTTTCATATATTTCTTGATTTATGTTTTCCGAATCGTCTCATTTTAGAAAAAGAAACATGTCCGCAACTTGGACAAATCAACGACTTGCAATGGGCATCTATGTTTTGTAATATAACAGAACCACATAGTCTGCATTTAACACCATTATTATTAACCGCTGTATTATGCAACCCATCATCAGAATTGTTTAAATGATTTATTATGTTTTTACTTGAACATAATGGGCAGCTTTCGGCCTTCTTTTCCTTAAAGGGATGATTAAAATCACAATTACAGTTATCGCAATGATACCAGTCCGAATCAAAATAAACCTTACCTCCTTCTATGTCAATTGGTCGTCCTTCAATAAAAGCTTTGGCAAGTTTGCAACGCAAAGAGGAATAAATCCGCGTGAATGTTGGTCGCGAAATATTCATAATCTGCGCCGCTTCTATATGGGTGCAACCATCATAATCACACAACCGTAAAGCTTCGTATTCCTCAAATAACAGTGTAACGTATTCTTTGCTTTCTTTTGGCAAATCCGGACCATAAGGCCTGTAACCTTTTATAATCGGAGGATTGAGTATTTTTCTGTATCTTTTTAATCGCGCCATAAAATTTTGAACATTTGTTCGATGCAAAGATAATGAACATTTGTTCATTATCCAAATATTTTTTTACTTTGCAGTAAAATTTAACTCTTTATGCAGGAAGAAACTAAACAAACCAGAGTAATTTTCCCGAGTGACTTAAATAATCATTCAACGCTGTTTGGCGGCAGGGCTTTAATGTGGATGGACGAAGTAGCCTATATCTCTGCGTTAAGGCATTTAAAACATAATGCTGTAACAATAGAAGTAAATAATCTCAACTATCTCCAGCCAATTATTGCAGGAGATATAATTGAACTAATAGGCAAGGTTACAGCTGAAGGAAATATAAAACTAACGGTACATGTAGAAATTTATAAAGAAGAAGTTTCAAGCGGTGAAAAGAAAAAAGCTATAGAAGCCGATTTTGAATTTGTACCAATTGATGAAAAACACAGGCCCATAAGAATAGATAAAATTAAAATCTGATACTTTTAAAAACTTAAAATCCAAAATAATTTATATCTTTGATAATATCAAATGATACTATTTAATGAGAAGTTTTGTTACTCCCAAATTCACAATCACCGCACGGACACTAGAACTTGTAGCCTCAGTGTCAGAAAAGATTGGTGCTGTTAATGCATTATTTCTCAACAAAATTCCTGAAAAAACAAAAAGCGAATATTTAATCAACAGCGTTTACTCAACTTTGGTATTAGATGATGTCATCATAAATAAATCATTCATTAGCAATATTTTATCAAATAATTCGGCTGATAATTGCAATAACGATAATTTAGAATTTATTGCCTTACAAAACACTGTGGCGGCCTATAAAAACATTGGACATTGGCACCCATACAGTCTTTCATCATTATTGTCGGCTCATGAATCATTAATGGAAGGAATAAGCAAAACGGCAGGTAAAATACGTACCGAATCAGTTGGATTAAAGCTATACAGAAATAAAATTCAGACTGCTCCCGACCCGGGTAAGCTTGAGTATTTGCTGGAAAATTTATTTTCATACGTTAAAACTAGCCGCGACTTGCTATTAATCAGATGCTGTGTGTTTTACTACGAGCTAATGTTTATTCGCCCCTTTGATACAGGAAACGGACGCATGGCAAGACTTTGGTTTAAGGTTTTGCTAAATGAATACAACAGCGTTTTGGGCTCAATATCTTTGGAAACATTAATGCTTGCACAAAAACAAGCAATGCATGATGTATTGTCCCGTTGCATAAGGACAGGAAAATCCACGCTGTTTATAGAATTTGTTTTGGGAATAATAGACTCTGCTCTTGGAAATTTACTTAAAGAACCTGCACCCGTCATCACAGTTGAAGACAGAATCAGGGCTTTTCAAAACGGCTTTGTGCCCGAAATTTTTTCACGAAAGGACTATATGCTGTTTTTCAAAAATATTTCAACGGCAACAGCAAGCAGAGATTTGCAATTTGCAACCGAAAACGGAATTATCAATAAAACCGGAGATAAAAATCAGGCTGTGTATAGATTCAGAGTTAAATAAGTAACAAAAAATATCAAAATGAAAACACTAATCATTTTCAATCATGCACCTTACGATAATTCGGATGTGGCATGGAATGGCCTTAGATTAGCCGGCACATTAAAAAAAAACGGCCAAAATGTCAGGGTTTTTTTGATGAACGACTCCGTGGATATGGCCAGAGATGCGTGTAAACCACCTGAGGGCTATGACCAGGATTTATCATTAATGCTTAAAAACTTAATTGCTGACGGAGTTGAGGTAAAAGTTTGCGGAACATGTATGGCCCGTTGTGGTATTTACAAGAATCATCCCTATTTCGACGGTGCAGAAAAATCAACAATGAATGCATTGGCCGAATGGATAACCGACAGCGATAAAATTATAACGTTTTAAGTATAGGCCGAATTCAGAGTAGAATAAAACGAAGCTTAATTTTACTATTTAAATATTAAGTCATATCGTTTTCAATACTCATTTCTTTTTGATAACAACTTCTGCACAAAGGCTGATATGATTCTTTCTCGCCCAGCAAAACCTGTTTGTCGTTTTTTACGGTTCTATGTGAATACTGAGCCAATTCTCCGCAATGCATACATATAGCGTGAACCTTTGTAACATATTCGGCTATTGCCAAAAGTGCCGGCATAGGACCAAAAGGTTTTCCCAGATAATCCATGTCGAGCCCCGCAACAATAACCCTTATGCCTCTCTGTGCCAAATAATTACATACATCTACAATGCCTTCATCAAAAAACTGGGCTTCATCAATACCAACAACATCTACATCCTGAGCCAAAATCATAATGTTTCTTGAATTGTCAACCGGAGTGCTGGGAATTGAATTTGAGTCGTGAGATACAACCATAGTTTCATCATATCTAACATCTACTGCAGGTTTAAAAATCTCTACCCTGAGCTTTGCTATCTGAGCCCGTTTAAGTCTGCGTATTAATTCTTCGGTCTTCCCCGAAAACATCGAACCGCAAACAACTTCAATCCATCCGGAACGGGATTCGTTTTTGTTTTTTTCAAGAAACATATTATTTTTTATCTAATCTTCGTTATCTTTGACATCGGATATTTCAACAAAAATATAAAATTCAACCAACTTTTAATATGGCAAACGAAAATATTAAGAACAACCTGTTGCATGCATTGGAAGAAGTTGTGGAAGCTACTGCAAACATTACGGAAACAAAAGGCTTAATACATCAAATAGACATTGATGTGCTTAAAGATAAAATCAAAGAATTATATACTATCGTAAATCATCTCGATAAAGAAAACAATAAACTGTCAGGCAGTTCAGCCGAGATTTTTGATTCAAACAATTTAAATGAAACCACGTCTGAAAAAGACATTGTAAATACGGAAAAAAACGCTGTTGAAAATATTACCCAGAACAACAACGATATCAATGCCGTAAATATTGAAAGTCCTATAGCCGACAAACAAAACGAAGAACCTGTAATAAATGAAAACCTGATACAGCAGGAAATTGCCTTTGTTGAAAACGAAAAAATAACAGAGTCGCCTGCTTCTCCAATTACTGAAAGCAATAATAAAACTCCTCAATCGCAACCAATAACTCTGGCTGAAAAATTCAAAAAGCAAGACAACAGCATTAATGAGCAGATAAAAGCAAACAATACTGTTAGAAATGAAATAATAACCGGTAGCCCCATTCAAAATTTAAAAGTTGCCATTGGAATAAATGATAAATTTATTTTCATAAACGAATTATTTAAAGGTCAGATGCAGGAATACGACAGTACTATCAGCTTAATAAATGATGCCGGTTCCGAAGCTTCTGCCTTTGCCGTTTTGAATGATATGCTGCAAAAATTAGGGACAAGTGATAAAACCGAAACCCGCACCAAATTAG
>CAZJYL010000196.1:0-5191 GCA_964550265.1 uncultured Bacteroidaceae bacterium | reverse complement strand
TGATTAAGCTTATGCTTAATAGAATTAGAAAATAAAACTTAGACAGTTACTTAGTCAAATTTATTAAACAGCAAAAAATATCGGATATTTGTTCAAAACGCTTTATTATAGTGAATGTTAAAACAAACAGCTATTTTCGTATATTTGTAAAAAATTCTATATGAAAAGTATAAATAAAGCTATCTTAGTTGGACATGTGGGCAAAGACCCTATGATAAATGTTTTTGAAGGTGGACGTAAAAAAGCTTTTTTTTCATTAGCAACAACTGAAAGATATCGTGACAAAATAGGTGCAGAGCAATCGGTAACCGAATGGCACAATATTGTTGCCTGGGGTACTCAGGCAGAAATTGTGGAAAAATATGTCCGCTCAGGCTATCCCCTATATATAGAAGGACGCATTAAATATCGTGAATACACTGATAAAGACGGCATTAAAAAAAGAGTTACTGAAGTTTATTTGGAAAATTTTTCAATTCTTTCACCCAGAAATGCATCTGAAAGTCCAACGGAAATAACAAATTCTGAAAGTACAGATTCTCCTTTAAATGATCCACTGAGTGATCCTCTGGATAATGCTGCCAATGATATTCCATTTTAACATCAAGTTTTCATAAAGACCGAATTTTTAATTAAAAATGAGTCTGTTATTTTTTGTTATTTCTGCCATTATAATTCTCATACTTTATTCATATCTGAGAATTTGTGAATCGGCATTTATCAGAATTCCATCAGAATTTATCGATGACATAGAAGCCCCAACCCCTCCTGACTATAGGGCCGATAATTTTTTAAAGCAACCTGCTCCAGCTTTAATTACTTTTTCAATATTAAAACACGTTTTTATAATCCTTTTAACTGTTTCAGCTTTTCAAATATCCGATTTGCTATTTGCTCATTTTACCCAATTAGCAAAAATTGCAGTAGTTATTTCTTTTTTATTCTTTTCTGTTTGGTTTTTTGGAGAAGCTCTGCCGCTGCTTTTTGACAATATTTCAGCTTTAAAATTGTTTAAATCCTGTTTCTTCATCTTAGTACCTTTTGCATTTATTATTAATTTATTAAAAGGTATTCTTGAATTTTCATTTGCTCGTTATGAAAGCAGAATAGCCCGAAAAGACATGATTTCCATAAGCGATATTTCCGATGCTATAGAAAATTCAGAAGTTGAAGCTGAAGAAATAATGGAAAAACAACTTATTCAGGGTATAGTGAAATTTGGAGACTTAGAAGTGAAGGAGATAATGCGTGCCCGAATAGATGTTGTTTCAATACAAATCGAATCAAGTTTTAAAGATGTCATGGACAAAATGCTGGAAGCCGGTTATTCACGTTATCCTGCATTTGGCAGCAGTCTTGATGATATTAAAGGTATAATTTATATAAAAGATTTGCTTGAGGCTTTTCGTGCAAACGAAAAAAATTATAACTGGCAAAAACATGTTCGTAAAGCCATGTTTGTCCCCGAAAACATGAAAATTTCACAACTGCTTGTAGAGTTTCAGTCCAATAAAACTCATCTGGCCATTGTGGTTGACGAATATGGAGGCACAAGTGGCATCGTTTCGCTTGAAGATGTTTTAGAAGAAATTGTTGGAGAAATAAACGACGAGCATGATGCAGAAAGCGATCAGATTTTAGCAAGGCAAATAGCAGAAGACACATATATATTTGATGCTAAAATTCCCATTCACGATTTTACCCGGATTGCAAAAATCGATAAAAGCGATTTATTTGATGAGTTTGAAGGCGAAGTTGAATCTCTTGGAGGAATCATTCTTAGCATATACGGCAATTTTCCATCAAAAAATCAAGTAATCCAATATAAAAATGTTGAATTCGTAGTTTTATCGATGAATAAACATCGTATTGGTACAGTGAAAGTTAAAATAAATGAACAAAAACAAACTCTTTAATTATTTATTGCCGGTTGCATTAATAAGTTTAATGTATTCATGTGGTGGCAAACAAGACAATTACTACCCAAAACCAAGAGGATTTTATCGTATAGACCTACCTCAAAAGCAATATACATTCTTTGATTCTGCTTATCCCTTTACTTGTCGTATTCCGGCAAACGCCCATATCGCTCCGGTTGAAAGCAACGAGCCCTGTTCTATCTGGTTTAATTTGGTTTTTCCACAATACAATGGCATGATTAATTTTAGTTATAAAACTGTAAACAACAATCTTTATCAACTATGCGAGGATTCGCGTGATTTCGTCAACAAACATATTTCAAAAGCAAATGAAATTAAAGAAATACGTGTTATACAAAAAGACAATAATGTTTATGGATTGATTTATGATATCGAAGGTTCCAATCCTGCATCGCCATATCAGTTTTATTTAACCGACAGCACACAGCATTTTTTGCGTGGCGCATTATATTTTAATCATATTCCCAATAACGACTCTATAGCACCAATTATCCAAAGAGTAAAAGAAGACATTGACACACTCATCAGTAGTTTAAAATGGAAAAAATAAATAAACAAAAAAGGCTGTTTGAATAAACAGCCTTTTTTAAATGCAATTTACAAACTACTTAATTCCCAGTTTTGCCTTAACAAGAGGTAATATATCGTCGGAATCCTGATGATATAATAAAACTCCTGTACCGGTATCAAAAATATAATTATAGCCTTTTTCAACGGCAACTTCATCAATTGCTTTTTTAGCCTTATCTATAAGTGGTTGTACAAGTTCAGCCTCTTTTTTAGCTAAAAGATCTTGAGCCTGACCTTTAAAATCCTCAATACGATCCTGAAGGTCAATAAGTTCCTTTTGTCTCATTTGCTTAATCGGCTCTAAATAAGTTGCCTCATTCGACAAATAATCCTGATATTTTGTTTGAAACTCATTGTTCATTAAAGTTAACTGCTCGTCAAGGCTTTTAGCATAATCTTGTAATATTTTTTGAGCAGAATCCCTGCCCGGCATTACCTCCATAAGTTCAGACGAGTTAATATGACCAAGCTTAAGTTTTACTTGTGCATTTATTGGCTGTATGCTAATAAACAAAAACAAAGAAAGCAGCAAAGAAAATACGTTTTTCATACATTAATATTTTGAGCAAAGTTAAAACAATTATTTATTAGATTTTACTCCTCCGGCTTTAAAGCCAAGTTTATTTAAAACATCATCGCTTTTGTCATATTTTTCGCTAGCATAAATAAGCGTTGTATTTCCTGAGCGATCAAAAATTACGGCATATGAGCCTTCTTCGGCCAGGCTTTCAATAGCGTTGTACACTTTATCCTGAATTGGCTTAATTAGTTCTTGTCTTTTTTTAAACAAGTCGCCTTCTGTACCAAAATATTTTTTCTGCAATTCCTTAGCTTCTTTTTCTTTTGCAATTATCTCATTCTGGCGTTTTGTTTTCATATCTTCCGATAACAAAAATGATTCTGACTGATAATTTTTATACAATTTATCAATCTCGGCAAATTTAACTTCTAGTTCTTTTTGCCATTCCATACTTAAATCATCTAAAGTGTTTTGAGCAGTCTGATAATCAGGTATATTATCCAAAATATACTGTGTATCGACATATGCAAATTTTTGAGCGCCAACAAACATAGATGCGAACAAAAAAGCTGCTACAATTAAAATCCTTGTTTTCATGATTGTTTCCTCCTAATAATTTATTTTAAACATTTTTTTAATCAATTGAAGAGTTTATTGAGAAATGGAACTGACCTTGCCATGCAGGGTACCCAGGAACAGGGTCAAAAGGTATGCCATAATCTAAACCAAGCAATCCAAACATAGGTAAATATATTCTAACACCCAGTCCCATACTGCGTTTCACGGCAAATGGATCAAACTCGGAAAATTTCAACCAGGTATTGCCTGCCTCAAGAAATGACAAAACATATATACTTGCCATTGGGTTGGTTGAAATGGGATATCTCAACTCCATAGTATATTTGCTATATATAGTTCCTCCAATAGATTCGTTTGAACCATCTCTGGGAGTTAATACCGAGTTTGCATATCCTCTCATGCCAATAATTTCTCTGCCATCAAGTGCAAATCCCGATAAGCCATCTCCACCAAGATAAAAACGTTCAAAAGGAGATAAGCCAACTTCCTTATTCCACATACCCAAAAAACCAAATTTAGTTCTTGACATTAATATTAAGTCTCCAAAAAGTTTTGTATAAATAGTTGCATTAAACTTCCATTTATGATATTCCAGCCATTTAAATTTCTCCTGCTCAGAAATTGTAGAGTAGTCCTTGTTGTTAAAAAATGAATATGGAGGAGTAAGAGTAACAGAAGCAGAAATTTCGGAGCCCGATTTCGGAAATATGGGGTCATAAGATGAACTTCTGCTTAAAGCTACTCCAAAGTTGATATTATTGGCATTACCGGAAGTAAATGAGAATGTTTTAAAATATTCATCGAAATTATAATATTGATATGAGAGAGATAAATATTCCATAAAATAGTCATCAGGCCATTTTAACCTTTTTCCCAGCCCAATGGAAACTCCGGAAATATTCATTACTTGCCGCTTAATCAAAGTACCGTTGGAACTATATTTGCCATCGTTAGCTTTTGAAACTCCATTGGTTTGGACTGAATGAAAAAATGAAAGACTTAAGGCATTTGGCTTTTTACCCCCAAGCCATGGCTCGGTAAAAGACATATTGTACGACTGATAATAAGTTCCGTTGGATTGACCCCTGATACTCAATTTTTGCCCATCGCCTGTTGGTAAAGGCCTATAGCTAGCACCATTAAAAATATTTCTAATTGAAAAATTATTAAAGGATACACCTAAGGTTCCAACCAAACGACCCAGTCCCCAGCCGCCAGACAACTCAAACTGGTCTGTAGAGGTTTCTTCAACAACATATTCTATGTCAACAGTGCCGTCAGCAGGATTTGGTTTGGGATTAACCGCCAGCTTTTCATTATTGAAGTATCGTAATTGAGCAAGCTCACGTTGTGTGCGGATTATATCGGAACGATTAAACAACTGCCCCGGTTTTGTTCTGATTTCGCGCAAAATAACATGGTCATTTGTTCTGGTATTGCCAGATAAAAATACTTTATTGATTCTGGCTTGTTTGCCTTCGTAAATTTGTATTTCGAGGTTAATGGTATCGCCAATAACATTTTTTTCTACCGGAGTTACAGAAAAAAACAAATAACCATCATCCATATATAAAGACGAAAT
>CAZJYL010000195.1:3603-5213 GCA_964550265.1 uncultured Bacteroidaceae bacterium | reverse complement strand
TTCTTTTGTTACTTTTCTTTTGGCAATGAAAAAGAAAAGTAAGCCCCGCTAGGCTCTAGGGCATAAAAATATACGTAGGTCAGAAAAAAGTCCTTACATTAGCAAAAAAAGCCATGAAAAGAAAAAAAGAAAAAGAAAAACCTGTTTGCCCGCACGGGCACACCGATGAAATCATTCCCTGTTTTTATGGACTTCCGGAAAAAGAAGCCCATAAAAAAATGGAGGAGGAAGGAACCGCATACTGGATGGGCTGCATACGAACACTACGCATTGTTGGCAAAAAGATTATGCCTAACGGCAAAGAAGCACTTATCACTGAATCAGACGACCCCAAATGGTATTGTAAGATACACAAGATTACATTTTAGGCTGTTCCGGCAACTATGCATTTATAAAGAGAAATGTAGCTTTTGTTTTTGTAAATAATTGAATAAATATATTGTTTGATTCATTTAAAATTTCTATTTAACCATGACCAAAGAACAGGAACGCGACGAACTACACCGCACGATATGGCAGATAGCAAACGACCTAAGAGGCAGTGTAGATGGATGGGATTTTAAAACCTATGTTTTAGGAATGTTGTTTTATCGCTTTATTTCCGAAAATCTCACATCCTATATCAACAAAGAAGAGCTGCGCGCCGGCAATAAAAACTTTGACTATACAAAGCTTTCGGATGAAGATGCCGAGTTCGGCCGTGCAGGCACGATGCCTGAAAAAGGCTTTTATATACTTCCGTCAGAATTGTTTGTGAATGTATGTAAAAATGCACGAAACGACAACAACCTGAACGAAACACTTAGCCGGGTATTTAAAAATATCGAAAACTCAGCCAAAGGTTTCGACAGCGAAGACGACCTGAAAGGGCTGTTTGACGATTTGGATGTAAACAGCAACAAACTTGGCGCTACGGTGCAAAAACGGAACGAATTGCTGGTAAAAATACTTGAAGCCATCGGCAATCTGCAGCTGGGAGATTATCAGGATAATACCAACGACACCTTTGGCGATGCCTATGAGTTCCTTATGACTATGTATGCAAGCAATGCAGGTAAATCCGGGGGCGAATTCTTCACTCCGCAGGAAGTTTCGGAATTGCTCGCCGAAATAACCGTACACGGAAAAAAGCAGGTGAATAAGGTCTATGACCCTGCCTGCGGCTCAGGCTCATTGCTGCTTAAATTTGCCAAAGTATTGGGTAAGGAAAATGTAAGGCAGGGTTTCTTTGGTCAGGAAATAAACATTACAACCTACAACCTTTGCCGTATCAACATGTTCCTGCACGACATAAATTTCGAGAAGTTCGATATAGCGCACGGCGACACGCTTACCGACCCAAAGCACTGGGATGACGAACCTTTCGATGCCATTGTTTCCAATCCGCCATACTCCATAAAATGGGCCGGCGATGCAAACCCGCTTTTAATTAACGACCCTCGCTTTTCGCCTGCCGGTGTGCTTGCACCAAAAAGCAAAGCCGACCTTGCTTTTACAATGCACATGCTTTCGTGGCTCTCCACATCGGGTACTGCTGCCATTGTAGAATTTCCCGGCGTGTTGTACCGCGGTGGTGCAGAACAGAAAATCAGAAAATATCTCATTGACAA